>NZ_WJSP02000017.1 GCF_009720255.1 Agromyces humi
TGGGCTTGTGCACGCCCCGGGTGCGCCCCGGACGACACGCCTCAGAGGCCCTCGGCGATCTCCTTGATCGCGGTGAGGCGGCGGTCCCATTCGGCGCCGATGGCGTCGAGTCGTCGAGGGAGGCGGAGTCGGAGGCGTCGGTCGTGGTGGCTGCGTCGGTGATCGTCATGCCGCCACTGTCACGCTCCCGCGAGCACTTCACCAGTGGCGTCGTCACCGTTCGCCACCGATCGCAACACCGAGTCACGTTCGGGGGCGGCGGACGCCGCATCCGCGCTCCCGCCGTCGAGTTCCGCGGCTCGGGCCGCCTCGACGATGCGGAGCGCGCGGGGGCCGTGGATACGGGCGTACCAGTGCAGCAGGTCGGTCATGATGCCTCCGATCGAGGGTGAGGGTGGAACGCGGCGGGCCTCCGCCGGGATGGCTGGCCACGATAGGCGCGCCGCCGAGGGGCGGCGACGGACGTCGCAACACACGGACACGCGGCGTCACCATGTGACCGCGGGTGACCCCACGCGTCGAGGTGCGATTGCCCGGATGCCGCGGCGCGCTCAGGATGGCCGCATGTCCCACCCCGATGCGCACGACCCCCTCGCCGACGCGGCCCTCGTCCACGAGGGCTTCGCCACCCAGCAGGTGCACGCCGGCGAGCACGCCGACGCGACGTTCGGCGCGCGCATCATGCCGATCTACCTGAGCGCCGGATTCCGCTTCGACGACTTCGCGCATGCCCGCGACCGGTTCGCCGGCGATGACGGCGGCTACGTCTACACACGTGCGGGCAACCCGTCGAACGCCGCCCTCGAGCGTCGGCTCGCCGCGATCGAGGGCGGGCGCGACGCCGTCGTCCTCGCGAGCGGGCAGGCGGCACTGACCGTGGCCGTGCTCGGCATCGCACAGGCCGGCGACCACGTGCTCTCGGCGCAGACCATCTACTCGGGCACCCGCAGCCTCTTCACGCAGGGATTCGGCCGGTTCGGCATCGAGGTCGAGTTCGTCGACGACCCGGCCGACCTCGACGAGTGGCGCCGCCGCATCCGCCCGAACACCCGAGTGGTCTACGCCGAGTCGATCGCGAACCCCACGGGCGAGGTCGTCGACCTGCGCGGCGTCGCGGGAGTGGCGCAGGCGGCGGGCGTGCCGTTCCTCGTCGATAACACGCTGGCGACGCCGTACCTGGTGCGGCCGATCGAGCACGGCGCCGACGTCGTCGTGCACTCGGCGAGCAAGTTCCTCTCGGGGCACGGCGCGGCGCTCGGCGGCGTCATCGTCGACGCGGGCACGTTCGACTGGTCGGCACGCCCCGACGCCTTCCCGCACCTCCACCTGCCCGATACCGGGCTCCAGGGGCGGAGCTACCTGGGGGCGCACGGCGACGGCGCCTACACGGCGTACCTCCGCGGAGTGACGGCCGCGCTGTTCGGGCCGGTGCTCTCGCCCTTCAACGCGTTCCTCATCCAGCAGGGCATCGAGACGCTCTCGCTGCGCGTGCAGCGCCAGTCGGCCACGGCCGCGGCGATCGCGGCCTGGCTCGAGGAGCAGCCCGAGGTGCTCGCCGTGAACTACCCCGGCCTCCGTTCCAGTCCGTCGTACGAGCTCGCGCAGCGATACCTGCCACGCGGGCAGGGTGCGGTGCTGTCGTTCGTGCTGGCCGGCGGCGAGGCATCCGTGGCCCCCTTCTACGACGCCGTCGAGCTGTTCAGCCGCATGAGCCACATCGGCGACACCCGGTCGCTCATCCTGCACCCCGCGACCACCACGCACGCCCACCTCGACTCGGTCACACGCGCCAGGGGCCGTATCTCACCGGGACTGCTGCGGCTGTCGATCGGGCTCGAGGAGCCGGAGGACCTCGTGCGGGACCTCGAACGCGGATTCGCGGCGCTGCGCGCGGTCGCGGCATCCGCCCCCGCATCCCGCGCCACCGCGTCCTCGGTCTCCGACCTCGCGACGGATGCCGCATCCCGCGCCGTGCTCGAAGGGAGCGCACGATGACCCGACCGCAGCACTTCGGATGGTTCTTCTCCCGAGGCTTCGGACCGCAGGGCTGGGGGCACCCGCACTGGGAGTGGGACTACCGCTGGACGGAACCGAAGCTCTACCAGCAGTCGGTGCGCGAGCTCGAGCAGGCGGGCCTCGACCTCGTGATCATCGAGGACGGCCCGTCGATCGGCACGCCCGACACCGTCGAGCTGCGGGTGCGCAAGGCATACGGCGGGCCGAAGCACGACCCCGTCGCGCTCACGCCCTACCTGCTCGCGGCGACCGAGCACCTCGGCATCGCGCCCACGGAGAACGCGGGCATCTGGCCGCCCTACCTCGCCGCGCGCCAGTTCGCGTCGCTGCACCACCTGAGCGGGCACCGCGTCGGCATCAACGTCGTGACGGATGTCTCGAGCACGCGCCACACGGGCACGCCGCCCGTGACGCACGACCAGGCGTACGACCGCGCGAGCGAGTGGCTGGCTGCCGTGCGCGGGCTCTGGCACAGCTGGGACGACGGCGCCCTCATCGCGGATGCGGCGACAGGCCGGTTCGCCGACGGCTCGAAGATCCGCGAGACCCGGTTCGAGGGCGAGTACTTCGACGTGACCGGGCCGCTCAACGCCATCCCGTTCACCGACGGCGACCCGGCGATCGTCTCCCCCGGCGGTTCGCCCAAGGGGCTCGCGTTCGCCGGCACCCACTCGGACGTGCAGCTCGCCTACGCACCGCTCGACCTCGCCGTGGTGCGCGCGTACCGGCAGCAGATCATCGACGCCGCCGTCACGCACGGCCGCGCGGCGAACGCCGTGAAGACCCTGTTCGTGTTCAAGCCCGAGATCGTGTCGAGCGAGGAGGAGGTCGACCGCGTGGTTCGCGCGTCGCTGGAGCCGTCGGATGCGACGCTGGCCGCGATCCTCGAGGGCCAGTCGAGCGACCTCGAGACCGACCTCACCGGGCTGCCGCTCGACCGGCCGCTCGACCCGTCGATCTTCGGCGACCACGTGTCGCAGGGCACGATCAAGGGCCTGCTGGGCAAGACCGCCCCATCATTCGCGGATGCCACGCTGCGCGAGCTGCTCGTCGCGAAGGCCCGCAAGGGCCGCATCGCCGACCACGCCGGCTTCGTGGGCACCGCCGAGCAGGTCGCCGACTTCATCGAGGAGTTCGGCGAGGAGGCCGACAACGACGGCTTCATCTTCTCGGGCGACCTGCACCCGGTGACCGTGCATCGGTACCTCGACGAACTGGTGCCGATCCTGCGGCGGCGCGGCGTGCTGCGGCGGGAGTACGGGAGCGGCGGCATCCAGGGGAACCTGCACGACTTCTGATCTGCGGCGCGTGGCGGCTGGCGGCGGGTGCCGCAGCCGCGGCAATGGGGCGGATTCACGCCATGACACCCATTCGCCAGAGCCGTCGATTGACCCCAGAACGGGGGCACTGGGAGATTCGGACCCGAGTCCGAGGAGCCCTGGAACCGTCGGTTCCGCTCCGCGCTCACGCCGGCCGTCGGTTCGACCGCCGGTGCTCACCCAGCGTCGAGGAGCACGATGAGCACACGCAGGAAGCTGGTCGGGGCCGCGTCAGCGGCCCTGATCTCCGCCGCCATGATGATGGCGCCGATCGGGACGGCCGCTGCGTCGCCCATCGCACCACCCGACCGGGGATCGTCCACGACGCCCGACCCGAACGGACCGTTCGCGGCCGGTCGTCCGTCGTTCGGCGGGCCGGGCGACCGAGTCACCGGCATCGCCCCGCTGTCGAACGGTGAGCCGGAGCTGTACGAGCCCGCCGCGGATCCCGGCTTCCACCCGCTCGACTCCACGGGGTCCTCCGACGATGCGGCCGAGAAGCTCGGCGAGGCCGACACGCGGCTGCTGCAGCAGGCCCAGGTCGAGGAGACGAGCACCGTCACCGTCATGATCCTCGCTCGCAAGGGCGCCACCGACGACGTCGTCGCGGCGGTGCGAGAGGAAGGCGGCACCGTCGGTTCGGTCACCGAGAAGCTGGGCTACGTGCGGGCCACCGTTCCCACCGACCGGGTCGCCGACCTGGCCGGGCGGTCGGACGTGAAGGCGATCGACCTGAACCGCACGTACCGGGTTCCCACGCCCGGAACGGGAGCGGGCCTCACGTCGCAGTCCTCCTCGCGTGCAGCCGGACCAGCCGCCCCCGACGCGAGCACCCCCGCCGCGAATCCCTACCTGCCCATCGCCGAGACCGGCGCCGCCGCATTCGTGGCCGCCAATCCCAAGTGGGACGGCCGCGGCACCGTCGTAGGCGTGCTCGACACCGGCGTCGACGTCGGGCACCCGGCGCTGCAGACCACGTCCGACGGCAAGCCCAAGATCATCGACTGGGTCACCGCGACCGATCCGATCCAGGACAACGACGGCAGCTGGGTCGAGATGACGACGGAGAAGACCGGGCCGTCGTTCCGCTCCGGCGGCGAAGACTGGACCGCGCCCGCGGGCGACTTCCGCTTCGCCCGCTTCTACGAGTACTCGACGTCGGGCAGCGATTTCGGAGGCGACCTCAATCGCAACGGCGACGTCTGGGACGCCTTCGGGGTGCTGTACGAGCCGTCGACCCACAAGATCTGGGTCGACGCCGACAACGACAAGGACTTCACGGATGCTCCGGCCATGTCGCCGTACGCCGTGGACCACCAGTCGGACCACTTCGGTGCGGATGACCCCGCAACCGCCGAGAACGAGGAGATCCCGTTCGTCGTGGAGTACCGCGATGGCGTGGACCTCACCCCGCTCGGCGACGGCCGCGACGGGCAGACCGGCACGTTCGTGAACATCGGCCTGCCGGCCGCCGCGCACGGGACCCATGTGGCGGGCATCGTCGCCGCCACGTCGATGTTCGGCGGCGAGATGCACGGTGCCGCCCCCGGAGCGCAGATCGTCTCCTCGCGCGCCTGCACGTTCCAGGGGGGCTGCACCCAGGCCGCCCTCACCGAGGGCATGATCGACCTGGTGCTGAATCGCGGCGTGGATGTCGTGAACCTCTCGATCGGCGGCCTTCCGGCCCTGAACGACGGGTCCGACGTCATCGCCGATCTCTACGACCAGCTCATCGACGCGTACGGCGTGCAGATCATCGTCGCGGCCGGCAACGACGGGCTCGGCACGAACACCGTCAGCTCGCCGTCGGTGGCGGGCAAGGCCATCTCGGTCGCCGCATCCGTCAGCTCGGGCACCTGGTGGGCCGACTACGGGTCGGAGGTGAAGGCCGAGCAGGGCATCTTCGGGTTCTCCGCCCGCGGGCCGGCGGAGAACGGCGGCCTCGCGCCGCAGATCTCGGCGCCCGGCGCGGCGGTCTCCACCATCCCGATGTGGCTCGGCGGCCAGCCCGTCCCCGAGACGGGGTATGCGCTGCCCGCCGGATACGGCATGTACAACGGCACCTCCATGGCGGCGCCGCAGGTCGCCGGCTCGGCGGCACTGCTGCTCTCCGCGGCGAAGGCCGGCTCGGTGCCGGTCTCCCCCGCTGCGCTGAAGACCGCCCTCACCGGAACCGCCCGCGTGATCTCCGGGGTCCCGACGACCGGGCAGGGCGCCGGCATCATCGACACCGGGGCCGCCTGGAAGCAGCTGGCCAAGAAGGTCGCGGTGAACGCGCTCGCGGTCTCCGCTCCCGTGTGCAGCTCGCTGTCGAACCTCCTCGAGACGCCGCACTCGGGCACGGGGGTCTACAACCGTTGCCTGCCGGGCGAGGGCGGTCAAGTGACCGGTGAGGAGCAGACCTACAGGGTGGAAGTCACCCGCACCAGCGGTGCCGCAGGCAACATCGTCCATCGCATCGGCTGGATCGGCAACGACGGAACGTTCAGCGCACGCGCCGGCCTTCCCCTGAAGAAGGGCAAGGCCGCCGCCGTGACGGTGACCGCGACCGCGGCGACGTCGGGGGTGCACAGCGCGATCATGACCATCGACGACCCGGCGACGACGGGCATCGACCAGTTCGTCTCGGTCGTCGTGCTCGCGACGACCCCGCTGGCGCTTCCCGACTTCGCGGTCGCGGGTTCGGGCACGCTGCCGCGCGGTGGCAGCACGTCGTTGCTCGTGCCGGTCCCCGAGGGCGTCGAGGCGCTGCAGATGACGCTCGACGGCATCGCCGACGGCAGCCAGGTCCGCATCCTGCCCATCGATCCCGACGGCATGCCCGCCGATTCGAACGCCAGCGACCACTGCTACACCGCCTACGCCGATCCTTCCGGGTGCGAAGCCGGCGCGCGGGCGGTGTATCGACCGAAGCCGGGCATCTGGGAGTTCGTCATCGAGGCGCGCCGCACCTCGGGCACGGACGCCAACACGTACCGCGCCGTGGTCTCACTGCAGGGCATGAGCGTGGAGCCGGGTTCGACCACGCTCGACTCGGTGACGATGAACGAGCCGACGGACGTCAGCCTGGCGGGCACGAACACCTTCGCTCCCGTCGAGGCGCACGTCACGACCGGCGAGGTCGGCACCGTGGTCGACCTGTTCTCGACCGTGGCGCAGGGCGAGGTCACGGCCAACCAGCTCTACGTGCCGCGCGAGACGACTCGGCTCGATGTCACGCTCACCCCCCGCGAGGCGGCCGACCTCGACTTCTTCGTGTACTTCGGTGGGAGCCCGATCGGTCAGGGCACGGCGACCGGGAACTCGCCGGCGCGCATCGTCATCGACGACCCCCGGCCCGGGACGTACTACATCGTGGTCGCCGGCGTCAGCGTGCCCGGTGAAGGCGTGACGTTCGACTACCACCAGGAGATGTTCTCGAAGGGGCAGGGCACCGTCACGCCGAAGTCCGACGCGACATACGGGCTGTCCTCCGGGGAATCCATGCCGGTCGACGGTGCCCTGATCGTCACCGCGCGCCAGCTCACGGCGGAACCGATGGTCGGGCGGGTGCGGGTGGCCAACGAGTACGGCACGATCATCGGTGCGGCGAGCGTTGCGGTCACCACGGTCGACGTGCCGCAACTCGACGTCGTCAGCTGGGCGTCGCCCTTCGTCGGCGCGAAGCTGACCGACGACGGTACGGTCGCGGGCGATCGCCAGTACGACAGCCGAATGACGCCGACGACGTGGTCCGTGGACGGCGGCTTCGTGGACCTGGAGATCCAGGAGGACGGCTACGGTTCGGCCCTCGGGATGAACGAGGGCCACACGGCCGTCGGCATCACGACCAAGGACGACGGCAACTTCGTCCCGTCGATGTGGGACGCGGACGGATCGCTCACGGAGCTCGGCGTGCCGGACTGGCGGTCCTACCCCAGCGGGTATGCCACTGCCGTGAACGACGAGGGCATGATCACCGGATTCGCCGAACTCACCGAGCAGGATGCCGACGGGGTCTGGCACGCCTACAGCGATGCCTTCGCACGCACGCCCGACGGCATCTTCCGCAAGCTGGACCACCTGTCGACGTCCACGTCGGGTACGCAGCCGCGCGCGATCAACGACGCGGGCACGATCGTCGGGCAATCGCTCGACGACGAGTACGCGCCCCGTGCCGTGCGGTGGGATGCCGCGACCGGAGCCGTGAGCGATCTCGGCACCCTTCCCGGACAGTGGTCCGCGGTGGCACTCGACGTGAACGCGACCGGCACTGTCGTCGGCGTGAGCGGTGACGACGCGTTCGTCTGGAGCGAGGCCGGCGGCATGACGCGCCTCGCCGACTACGGGTACGACGCTGCGGCAGAGAAGGTGAGCGACGACGGCTGGGTCCTCGGTTCGGTCGAACTCGCGCCGTACTTCCCCGTCTCGGCGATGTGGGATCCCCAGGGCAGGCTCTGGGACCTGTCGGGGATGGTCCCCGTGAAGGCCGGCGACTGGTTCATGGCGACCTACGGCTTCGACCTCAACAACCGGCACCAGTTGATGGTGTACGGCGAGGGCGGGCCCGACGGCGCGCCGTCCAGCTCGGTGTTGCTGAGCATCCCGGCCGGGCTGCGCGACTAGCGCTCCGCCAGGAGGACAGGCGACGGCGTCCCGTCGAGCCGATTCATCGGCTCGGCGGGACGCCGTTCGTGGTGCGACCGCGCGAACTCGGAGCTAGGCCGTGCGCGCGAGGGCTTCCTCGCCCACGCGGACCCAGCTGGAATCCCGCTCGGAGCTCTGCTCGACCGCGGCCAGCACACGCTGCACCTGGAGTCCCTCGGCGAACGTCGGGTGCGGGTCGGTGCCGGCGGCGATGGCCTCGACGAGGTCCTTCGCCTGGTGGCTGAAGCCGTGCTCGTAGCCGAGCATGTGGCCGGCCGGCCACCAGGCCGAGACGTACGGATGCTCCGGCTCGGTCACGAGGATGCGTGTGAAGCCCTGAAGCTGGTTCGGCGCCGTGCGGTCGTAGAACTGCAGGGCGTTCAGGTCCTCGAGGTCGAACGCGAGGGAGCCCCGGTCGCCCGAGACCTCGATCGAGAGCGCGTTCTTGCGGCCGGTCGCGAATCGCGTGGCCTCGAACGACCCGAGGACGCCTCCGTCGAAGCGCCCGGTGAAGATCGCGACGTCGTCGACGGTCACCTCGCCGTAGCCCTCGGCCGCGGTGCCCGACAGGCCCGAGCCCGATCCGAGCAGCGGACGCTGCTTCACGATCGTGTCGACCACTCCCGAGACCCGCTGGAGCTTCATGCCGGTCACGAACTGCGCGAGGTCGATGGCGTGGGCGCCGATGTCGCCCAGCGCACCCGAGCCCGCGTGCTCCTTCTGCAGCCGCCAGGCCAGGGGCATGTCGCGGTCGACGAGCCAGTCCTGCCGGTAGCTCGCACGCACCTGTGCGATGCGCCCGACCGCGCCCTGGGCGATCAGGTCGCGCAGGAAGGTCACGGCCGGGACGCGCCGGTAGGTGAAGCCGACCATGGCACGGATGCCGCGTGCCGCAGCCCGAGCCGCGGCATCCGCCATCGCCTCGGCCTCGGCGACCGTGTTCGCCAGGGGCTTCTCGCACAGCACGTGCTTGCCCGCCTCGAGCGCGGCGATGGCGATGTCGGCGTGGGAGTCCCCGGGGGTGACGATGTCGACGACGTCGATGTCGTCGCGCGCGATGACCTCGCGCCAGTCGGTCGCCGACGCGGCCCAGCCCCACTTCGCCGCGGCATCCGCCACCGAATCGGCGTTGCGACCGACGACGACCGACATCTCGACGGCCGCCGGCAGGTCGAACACGCGCGGCGCGGTGCGCCAGCCCTGCGAGTGGGCGGCGCCCATGAAGCCGTGGCCGATCATCGCGATGCGCAGCGGCCGCGCGGTGGCCGCGCTCATGCCAGCACGACCTCGCGCTCGACCGGGACGCGATTGGTGACATACCGGCCGGGGCCTCCGTCGACGCCGGGCATGATCTGCATGTAGAGCAGGCGCATCGTGAGGACGACCTCGACGGTGACCTTCTCGCCCGCCGCCGGAGCGTGCTCGAGCGGGATGACGATCTCGGGCTTGTCGGCGACGAACCAGAGCGTCTCCCACTGCTCGGGAAGCTCCTCGATGCGGTAGCTCGTGCCGTTCAGCACGAACCGCAACGCGTCCTTCGGCACCGAGACGCCGTTGACGGATGCCGCGACATCGTCGACCGCCGAGAGCCAGAGGCTGCGGTACCAGGGAAGCTGCACCGCGACGGCGATGCCGTCGGCGGTGCGGCGGACGTCCTTCTCGGAGAAGAGTGAATTGTGCGTGGCCATGATGGGTCCCTACTTGAAGGTGTCTTCGAAGGTGTCATGCGCGACCGGGGGCACCGGTTCGAGCTGCTGCACCGTCGTGGGGCTGTACGGGTGGTTCGTGCTGGGCACGGGCTCGTCGGCGGGAGGCATGAAGACCGGCGTGCCGTCGTCGCCGAAGTACATGAGGTCGAGATCGAACGCGCCCTGGTTCTTCAGCCCGAAGCTGACCCAGTTCTCTTCGAACGGCGCGCGGGCGAGCTCGTAGCAGCGGAACTTCCAGAACTTCCACTCGCCGTCCTGCTTGAGGAAGTCGATGGCGTACTTGCACCAGACCCAGTGCGCCCAGACCTTCTTGCCGAGCACCTCATCAGGCGAGTACATGTCGGGGAACGCCTCGGCCACCTTCGGGTCGGTCAGTCCCGACTCGGTGCCGGCCATGAGCCAGACGCCCTTGGCGGTCCGCCCATCGGCGGCGACCTCGATGACCGGGGTCGTGGTGGCGTGCAGGATGAGCTTGCCTTCGGGACTCGGGCGATCGCGGTGGTAGCGCGTCACGCTCTCCCACGTGGTGTACTGCCCGGCGTTGGTGTAGCGGGCCCGGATGCCCGGTGTGCCCTCGGCGACCCAGAGCGGGATGATCTGCTCGTCCTGGAACGCGTTGTGCAGGTACATGTAGCGGCTGAAGAGGTTCTCGACCGCTCCGCGATCCGCGGCGCGCTGCGCCAGTGCCCGGGCGGAGGCGACCTCATCGCGCAGTGCGGCGAGTTCGGCCCGGAGTTCGTCGGTCTCAGACAACGGCCTTCTCCCCGACCGTCTCCTCGATCGCGCGACGCATCAGCGCGTGCTGCTTCTTGACCAGCTCGATCGGGTCCGCCTCGCCCAGGTCGGAGAACGCGTGACCCTCCCACTCGCTGGAGAGGTACCCCTGGTAGCCGCCCTCGACGAACTGGCGGACGATGCGCGGAATGTCCATCGCCGGCTCGTCGCCGTTCTCGTCGATGTCGTAGAACTTCGCGTGCACGTGGAAGATCTGGGGCATGATGTCGAGCCATTCCTCCGGCGGCACCAGGCCGTGCATGTTGAACGCCAGGCGCGTGAACGGGCCGAAGCGCAGGAAGTCCACCCCCTCCCCCGACAGGTAGTCCTCGAACTTCTGGTTGCGCACGTGCATCGGCGTCGGCTCGTGCCAGATCTCGTCCATCACGGGGAAGTGCTTCTCGTCCATGCCCATCTGGCTGAGGGTTCGGAGCAGCGTCGGTGAGAGGGAATGCATGGTCGAGCTGAAGTCCGCGGTGAAGCCGAGGCGATCGGACTGGAGCTCGTCGTACATCTCGCGCATCTGCAGGACCTGGGGATCGTTCGGTCCGGACGGCGCGTGGATCTCGTAGCCGAGCTTCTGGTCGTACTTCTCGGCCAGCGGCAGGAGGCTGCGCAGCAGCTCCTTGCCGTGCGAGCGGATCACGACCTTCGTGAAGCCGAGCGTGTGCGCGGTCTTCAGCTGACGAGCGAGGAAGTCGTGTTCCTCGTCGGGAGTCATGTCGCGGTCCTTGCGGCGACCCATGTCGAGGTTCGTGCCGATCGCGCTGGGCTCGAGTCCGTAGCGATCCATGCTGTCGCGCCAGATCTTGACGAACTCGTCGTCGACGTCGGGGTAGGTGCGCAGCATCTGGGCGATGTTGAACTCGATGCCGGGACCGAGTCCATGATCGGCCGCGGCCTTGATGAGGGTCTCGGGCGTGTAGAGCCCCGCGGCGAACTCCGAGGTGAGCGAGTAGAGGGTGATCCCGAGCTTGATCCCGGTGCCGGCGATGCCGTGGTCTTCAGTCATGTTCTGTGTCCTGAACTGTCGGAGGAGGAAGGTCAGCCGCGGACCGGCTGCGCCAGGTGTGCGTCGAGGATGGCGCGCGCTTCCGCGGCATCCGTGATCATGCGCGACCCTGCCGCTTGGGCTGCCGAGCGCTGCACGGCCTGCTCGCCGGCGATGATCTCGAAGGGGCTCTCCCAGTGGTTCCAGTGCCAGCCCTCGTACTCGCTCGAGATCGCTCCCGAGTAGCCCTGCTCGACGAGGAGCGCGATGAGGTCGCGAACGGGCACCGACGGCTCCTCGCCGGTCTCGTCGATGCCGAAGAACTTGCCGTGCACGTGGCGGATCCACGGCATGATCTCCAGCCAGTCGTCGACGCGCGCCGGCCCGAACAGGCCGGTGCCGTTGATGCCGAAGTCGATGCCCAGGTCGGGGCGCCCGTTCTGGGCCGCGAGGCCGATGAACGCACCGAACCGCTGGCCGTGCTCCGCCTGGTCGGCGGGCGGGCCCTGCTCGTAGAACGTGTTCCACAGGTCGACGACCTTCGCGAGGAGTTCGTCGGATGCCCCGCGCCGGCGGTACGCCTCGAGCAGCGACGGCGCGAAGCCCGACACCGTTGCGCCCCAGTCCATCGTGAAGCCGAGGAACGGCGAGCCGACCTGCTCGTAGCGGTCGCGCAGCGCGAGGATGCGCGGATGCGAGGCGTACTGGTCGGCGTGCACCTCGAGCGCAAGGGTCACACCATGCGCTTCGGCGATCGGGGCGAGCGCCTCCATCGAGTCGGGCGTGATCGAGATCTGCACGCGCGCGATCGGGAAGCCGAGCTTGGCGGCCGCCTTGATCTGCAGCGTCATGTACTCGATCAACTCGTCCTGCGTGAGCAGGCGATCGCGATGGATGCCGATGTCGGCGTTCACCGCGAGCGACGTCGTGACCAGCCCGGTCTCCGCGACCAGGTCGCGGAACCAGCCCGCGTACGCGTCGTCGACCGCCGGGAAGCCGCGGAAGCTCGAGAAGCCGATGATCTCGAGCCCAGGACCGTAGCCCTCGGCGGCGACCTTGCGGATGAGTCCTTCGAGGTCGTATTCCCGCGCGTGGAACGCGCGCGTGAAGCTGTAGAGCGTGACGCCCTGGATGGGCGTGCCGAGTGCGTCGGTCATCGCTGTCCCGCCTTCATGGTCTTGCGGTCGTGCTCTTCGATGTGCAGCGTCTCGCCGTCGCCGATGATGATGTACGGGATGAAGAGCTTCAGGTCGACATCGACCTGGTGCTCCGCGTCGCCCGGCTCGAGGGGCAGGTCACCCACCAGCACCGCGGAGTCGGTGGGGAACCACCACTCGCCGGTCTCGTCGACCAGTTCGTCGAAGCCGAACTCGCGGCCGTTCATCTGCCAGCGCAGCGACTCCGCAGGAGCCTCGACCCCGTCGATGCTCAGCTTCGCGCCGGCGATGCAGGAACCGGGAAGCGCCCGGTACCAGGGCAGGCGCACTTCGACCGCGGAGCGCGCACCGTCGGTCGTGAGCGTTCCCTGCTCGATGATGCGATCGGGGATCACGATTACCTCCAGGTTCTGTGCCGACGCGGCCGGCGGGACGTCTTTGTCATGATTTCTACATTCTAAAGTCTGAATTCGACATAAGCAAGCAACTATGTGGAACTCGCCAGTTCTCTCACGATGCGGCGCGCGCCTCGAACGGCGAGCGCGACGCCCGTCAGGGTCGGGTTGCACGCCGTCGCAGTGGGGATCACGCCGTTGCCGGCGACGTACAACCCGGGTACGGCCCAGACCTGACTGTCAGGACTGCAGACGGTGGTGGCGTCATCCGTTTCACCCATGCGCACGGTGCCCTGGTAATGCAGCGAAGACCCGAGCGGCATCGTGAACGGCCGCTCGTCGAGGGGCTCGCCGACCGCCTTGCCCAGGCGCACGAGTTCCTCGCCGGCCCGGGAGATGGTCTCGTGATCCTTGGGCGTGAGCGTGTAGTGGATCGTCATCGCAGGCATGCCGTAGGGGTCGGTCTCGGCATCCGAGAACTCCACCCGGTCGGACTCCTGCAGATCCTTCGCGCAGAAGAGCCCCAGGCCGACGATGGACCCGGGCGCGACCGGATCGTCCTCGGCGAGCGGTACCGGCGAGGCGTCCAGCTGCATGATCTGCCCGTGGAAGGGCCTGTCGTCGGTGAACGGAACCCAACTCACACCGCTCTGCTCGCTCAATCCGGTGTCACCGGAGCTGTCCGCGGAATCGGCGACGGCATCCCGAATCCGCGAAGCGAACACGATCTGCGCCTGGTCGTTCAGGTAGCGCCCGAGCGCGGCGGGACGGATTCCGGACGCCCACAGCAACTGGGGTGTGCGCAGGGCATCGGCGGCGACCACCACGAAACGAGCGCGCACGGTGTGCGTCACGCCGGTGCGCCGGTCAGTGACCTCGACTCCCGCGGCTCGGCCGTCCTCGACCAGCACGCGCGTGACGAGGCTCTCGTCGAACAGCGTGAAGTTCCCGTTGCCACGCGTCACGTCGCCGAGCACGATGTCCGACCCCGACCACACCAGGCGGCCGTCGTCGCGACGGTGCACCGCGAGCGGCATCTTCTGCACGCGGGTCTCGGGTGAGCGGCCCTCGTCGATTGCGGCGACGAGGCGATCCCGCACGAGCTGCGCGTAGGGCGACGCGTCGAACGCATCGCTGGTGACCCCAAGGAGTCGCTCGCCTTCGGCCAGCAGCTCGTCGAGGTCGGGCAGGAAGGCGATGCGCTCGCTCCCGCCCGGTCGCGGACACGCGCCGGTCCAGTGCGCGGCCATGCCACCGACGTTGCTCGACATCGCCGCCACGGGCAGTCCGTCCTCGCCGTCGACCTGGTAGCCCTTGTCGAGCAGGAACGTGCCGGGACGCCCGCGACGCTGTCCGCTCTTGACGGCACCCGGGTTGGCGACCGTCTCCGCACCCGCTCCTGGCCCCGCGGACCGGTCCTGTGCTCGAGCCCGCTCCGCCGGATCGGCGATGTTCTTCACGTGCGCGCCCGGCGGGTCCGACACGGTTGGGCCCACCTCGAACATCGCGATGGTCGCGTCGGGTGCCTGCTCGCTCAGGACCCGAGCGTACGTCGCGCCTGCCGGACCGCTGCCGACGATCGCGACATCGACCGCCTCGGGGTAGGTGCGCGAGTTCATGCGTCGGCCGCCAGCTTCTGGATGAGCTTCACCGACTCGGCCGATGCCGTCGTCGGGTAGTACTCGAGGCCGATCGGGCCGTCGTAGCCGGAGCCGCGCAGCACCGCGAGCGACGCGGGCCAGTCGATCGCCCCGGTGCCGGGTTCGCCGCGACCCGGCGCGTCGGCGACCTGCACGTAGCGGATCAGATCGCCCGCATTCGCGAGCTCGGCCGCGACATCCTCGCCCTCGACCGTGGAGTGGTACAGGTCGTACAGCACGCCGAAGAACGGCGAGTCGACGCCGCGCGCGACGTACACCGCCTCGCTCGTGCGGTCGAGCAGGGACCCAGGGTGGTCGACGCGCACGTTGACCGGTTCGAGCACCAGGGTGATGCCCGAGCCGTCGATCTGCGCCGTGGCCTTCTGGTAGATCTCGATGAGCTTGTCGAGCTGCACCTGACGCTTCCAGCCGCCGAATCCGGTACCGCTGCCGACGACGATGCGGGGCGTGCCGAGCTCGTGCGCGATCTCCACACCCTCGTCGAGCTTGCGGAAGAACTCCGAGTGATCCCACGGCGGGATCATGAACTGCGTCCGCGGCTCGGCGAGCTGGGCGGTCAGCTGCGTGCCGGTCTCCTCGAGCGCGGCCTTCAGGGCGGGCAGGTCCTTGGGCGTCGACGGCGCGTCGACCCCGGTCGGGCCCCACATCTCGACGGCGGTGAAGCCGGAGGCCGCGGCCGCGCGCACGCGGTCGTGATAGTCGCCGGCCTCGGTGAAGAGGAGTTCGATGTTGGGTGCGAGCTGGTACATGGAGGCGTCCTTCGGTGGTCAGAACATCGGATGGTCGTGGGCGGCATGCACGGGAACCTGCTGCAGCACGTCCCAGTGCTCGACGATCCGGCCGTCCTCGAATCGGTAGATGTCGGCGACCGCGGCGTCCGGAGCGCCGGGGCGCGAGGCCTTCACGTGCACCATCGCGAGGTCGCCGTGGGTAGTCGCGCGCGACATGGCCGGCGAAGCCATCAGCCGCGCGCTTCTGGGTGTGGAAGACGTCGACGAAGCGCTCGAAGGCGACCCGGTTGTCGGCGGCCACGATGGCGACTCAGCCCTTCAGGCCGCCGGCGAAGCCCTGGATGAACCGCTTCTGGGCGAACAGGTAGAACGCGAGGATCGGGATCATCGAGACGACGACGATCGCGAAGATCTTGTTCCACGACGAGACGAGGGATCCGATGTAGTAGTACATCGCCACGGGGAGCGTCTGGTTGGCCGAGCCTCCGAGGAAGATGAGGGACGTGAAGAAGTCGTTCCACACGATGAGGCCCGCGAGGATCGCCACCGTGCCCGTGGCGGGCGACATGAGCGGGAGCACGACCCGGAAGAACACCTGGGTCCGGCTGGCGCCGTCGATGGTCGCCGCTTCCTCGTATTCGGTGCCGAGCCCTCGGAAGAAGCCGGCGTAGAGGAAGATCGACAGCGGCAGCAGCATCCCCGTATAGAGGATGATCATGCCGAGCACGGAGCCGGTGAGGCCGATGGAGCGAGCGCCGATGTACAACGGCACGGTGCCCAGCTGGGTCGGCAGCACGATCGCGACGAGGAAGAGGTAGTAGACGGCCCGACTCCAGCGACGGGTGCTCCGGGCGATGACGTAGCCCGTCAGCGACCCCAGGAGCACCAGCAACGCGATGCTGCCGGCCGTGATGAGGACACTGTTGACCAGTCCGAGGAGGACGTTCGAGTTTCCCGAAGCGGTCACGACGTCGGAGAAGTTGGAGAAGTCGGGCGACGACGGCGGCGCCAACGCGGAGCTCGTGATGACCTCTTGGTCGGACTTCAACGCGGTCATCAGGAGGAAGTAGAAGGGCGCGAGGAACACGATGGCGAGCACCCAGAAGAGGGACTCCCGAAGCGCGGTGAGCCTGGTGTAGCGGAACATCTCAGTTCTCCTCTGGACGACCCTGCGTCACTCGCTGCTGTACCACGGCGAAGACGAGGATGATGACGGTGAGCAGCAGCGCCAGCGCGGCGCCGTATCCGAAGTTCCCCAGCGCGAACGATTCCTTGTAGACCTGCGTCGCCAGGGTCTCCGTCGCGGACGCCGGGCCGCCACCGGTCAGCGCCATGATCTGGTCGAAGACCCTGAGCCCGTTGACCAGTCCGAGGGTGGTCGCGATGGCGACGGCGGGACGGATCGACGGAAGCACGATGTGCCAGAACCGCTGCCAGACACCGGCACCGTCGATGGCCGCGGCTTCCTCCATCTCCACGGGGACCGCGGCCAGGCCGGCCAGGTAGATCACCATCGCGAAACCGGTGTTCTGCCAGACGATCACGATCAGGATGGTCCAGATCGCCCAGACCGGGTCGGCGACCCATGCCTTGGCGAACTCGCCGAGCCCGAGGGCTCGCAGCACCACGTTGATCGGTCCGTTGAAGTCGAAGATGAACTTCCAGATGTAGGAGACGGCGAGCGGACTCAGCACGACCGGCATGAAGAACAGGACGCGCAGGACGTAGCGCGACTTCAGTCCGCGGTTGAGTCCGAGGGCCAGTCCCATGCCCACGACCGTGCTGAGGATGACGGAGGCGAACGCGAGGAACAGCGTGTTGACCAGCGCCCCGACCTTGCTGGGGTCCTGGAAGATGGCGACGAAGTTGTCGAACCCGATCCACTCGAACGCGCCGATGCCGGTCCAGTCGGTGAAGGCGAAGAAACCGCCGACTCCGGTGGAGACGTAGTGGATCGCGATCACGAACAGGATGCCCGGAAGCGCCCACCACCAGTAGCCGAACTTGAGGAGGCCCGCACGTCGTGGACGGCCACCGATCGGTCGCCTGCCCCGGTCGGCGCCGAGCTCGCGTGCGAGCACCGCCTCGGTCTTCGTTTCGAGCGTCCTGCTCATGAGTCCCAGCCTTCGTACGTCATTGTCCGGAAGGCGGCCGCCCGGGACGTGACGCCCCGGGCGGCCGCGCGAGTCACTCGCCCCAGGCGGCGTCCATGTCCTGCAGCACCTGGTCGACGGTCTTCTGGCCGGTCAGGAGCCCCTGCACACCGACCTGCAGCGCGTCGTACACCGACGGGTTCGGCCAGATGTTGTTCGGCAGCGGGGTGTAGCTCTCCGACGCGAGGAGGTCCACGATCGGCTCGTAGATCGTCCCGGTCAGGTCCATGTCCTGGTACGCGGAGACGGGAAGCTCGCCGGACAGCTCGTAGTACCGCTGCTGTGCGTCCGAGGAGGCCATCCACTCGAGGAAGTCCGACGCAGCGTCCTTGGCCTTCGAGGCGGCGTTGATGGAGAGCGTGTAGTTCGAGCTGGCGAGGATGAAGGCCTTTCCGTCGTCGTCGGCAGGGAACGGCTCGACGGCGAACTTCGCCTCGGGCGGCGCGGCCTTCGAGATCTCGATGGCGGCGCCGGAGGGGATGAAGCTGCCGACGGACGTGCCCTGTGCAAGGCCGTTGGTGATGGCATCGAAGCCCGCGCCCTCGGAGCCCTGCTGGAAGCAGCCCTGGTCCTTCAGATCGATGATCGTCTGCAGCGTGGCCTTCCAGCCGTCGCTGTCGGCGAACGTCACATCGCCGTCGGCCCGCTTCTGGTTCCAGTCGGGATCCTCGGCGTAGACCCGGGTCGCCGAGATCGCCTGGGCGGTCAGGCCGGCGTTCGGTCCGGCCGCTCCCGCGAGGGCGAGCAGCGACTTGCCGTCTCCGGCCAGAGCCGAGCAGGCGTCGTTCAGCTCGTCCATCGTGGTCGGCCAGCCGTCGATCCCGTTCATCTCGGCCGTGCCAAGGCTTGCCACCACGGAGCCGATGGTGAAGTCGAGCGGCTGACCGTAGACCTTGTCGTCGATCTCGAAGATCGACTCACTGCCTGCGGGGATGAGGTCCTTCGCTGTGTCGCCCAGTGGCTCGAGGAATCCGGCCTCGGCGAGGGGGATGATGCCCCGTGCGTCGCCGCTGCCTGGCGTCGTCTGGATCACGTCCGACGCGTTGCCGGCCTGCAGCTGGGTCCGGATCGTCTCCCCGTACTTGTCGTTCGGCGTCGGGTTGGTCGTGATCTTGACGCCGGGATTCGCTTCCATGTAATCGTTCGCCAGCGTTTCGTACGGGCTCTCGAGGTTGTTCGAGGTGGCGAACGTGAAGGAGAACTCCGTCGACTCGCCACCGGACGTGCTCGAGGCGTCGCCGGAGCCGGAGCAGCCGGCGAGGACGAGGGCACCCACGACGGGGATGGCGATCATCGCTCCCCGGCGAAGGGCAATGGTGCGGTGCTGTGTCATGACCAGCCTTTCGGACTTCGTTGTCTACAGGTCGTCTCGTCGCGGCCTGCCGTGTTCAATGGTGGCAGACATCGGTCGAAAACACACATTAGTTCCAACTATGCGGGACATAAGCGGAGCGGAGGTCGGTCGCGGGGGACGCGCGAGGCCCGGACCTGCTCGGTCCGGGCCTCGCCTCGCACTCGGCCTCTGCGGGCTGCAGCACCCGCAGAGGGTCTGCGGCCTGCTCGGTATCTCAGCCCTCTTGGTTGTAGTACGGCCACGGCAGGAACCGCCGCTCTCCGCGGCGGTCGGGACCCACGAGCGAGGTTTCGCCCGTCGCGGCCCACTCCACACCGCGCGGGAACATCCGGATGAACTCGATGCGGCGGAATGTGTCGATGTCGTGGCCGATCGTGATCGTGAACGAGCGCCCTGCGCCGTACTGGTTGATCCATGCGATCGGCTGGTCCGTGTTCATGCCGGGGAGCGCCGCGATCCCTTCGGCCGGAACGGCGACCGGATAGTGCGACATCGGCCAGTTCGGCGCCTGCTCGTACGACTCGAGGTCGTCGAAGGTCGTCAGCAGCACCTCAGCGCCGTCGTAGAGCTGGACGCCGGTGAGGATGTCGTCGCCGGTGACCGTCCACGTCTCGCTGATGCCCTCGGTCATGGCATGACGCGGATCTGCGGTGCGCAGCAGGGCTTCGCCCCACGGACGAGGTCGAAGGCCGGTCGCGACGCTCAGCTTCGCGCCGCGCATCACGTTGTACTCCTCGGGGTAGCCCCAGTCGTCCTCTTGCGCGGCGGAGCCGTGGAACCACACGATGCCCTTGCCGTGATCGTGCACGAAGCGCAGCAGCGCCTCGTCCGTCTCGGCCCCGAAGCCGATCGCCTTCTCGTGGTACCCATCACGGCCCTCGAACACCACGATGACGACGTCGTACTTGTCGATGATCGCGGCGCCGAGCCCGCGCGGGTCCTCCACCACCCGGACCTTGAACCGACCCGTGTCCTCGAGGAGGGTCGTCAGCCATTGGTTGTGGTGTCGGAAGCTGCGGAACTCGTTGTCGTGCTCCCGCGTCATGTGGCCCGACAGGATGAGTGCGTTGAGAACGTGCGCCATGTCAGCGTGCCCCTTCGGTCTCGACCTGATTCGCTGTGCCGCGATGCGGCCGGTCGACGGAGTCGCCGTTCAGAACGGCCCGCATGCTGCGACGGATCAGGTCGTGCTGCCTGCGCACCAGCAGGAGCGGGTCCACCTCGCCGAGCTCCGCGAAGGCATGCCCCTCCCATTCGCTCGACCAGTAGCCGCGGTAGCCGCCCTCGACGAACACGCGCGCGAGCTCGGGGTAGTCGATCGCCGGCTCCTCGCCGTGCTCGTCGATGTCGTAGAACTTCGCGTGCACATGCAGGATCTGCGGCATGATGTCCGCCCACTCGCGCGGGTCGACGTGGCCGTGCATGTTGAACGCGAGGTGGGCGAACGAGCCGAGCCGGCCGGGGTCGAAGTCGCGGCCGCGGAGGTAGGCGATGAACTCCTCCTGGCGCTGCCGCATCGGCGCATCCGTCGCCCAGATGTCCTGCATGGTCTGCACGGCGTAGTCGTCGAGGCCCGCACGGCGGACCGCGCGCAGCAGCGTCGGCGACATGCTGTGCATGGTGGCCGAGAAGTCGGCGACGAAGCCGAGCAGCGGCGAGTCGAGCTCGGCATAGACGTCGCGCACCTTCACGATCTCCGGCGCGTTCGGGCCCATCGGAGCATGGATCTCGTACGCGAGCTTGAGCTCGAGCTCCTCCGCAACGGGCAGGAGCCGTCGCAGCAGCTCGGGCTTCGCGCTTTGGATGCGCACGAGCGGGAAGCCGAGCTTCGCCGCGCCCCGGAACAGCGTCTCGCTGAACTCGAACTCCTCGTCGGGCGTCATGTCGCGGTCGCGGCGGCGACCCATGTCGAGATTCGCGCCGAACGAGCTCGCGTCGAATCCGTGCCGGTCGAACGCCTCGCGCCACGTGCGCACGAACTCGTCGGACACGACCGGGTAGGTCGGCAGCACCTGCGAGGCCACGATCTCGATGCCCGGTCCGATGCCGAGCTCCGCGACCCGGTCGAGGAGCCCCGAGAAGTCGAACCAGCCCGCGCGGAACTCGGCACTCGCCGAGTAGAGCGTGAGCCCGAGCTTGAACGGGTCCTCCTCGGTGGCCGCGGGCGCCGGCGGCACGTCTCGGACGAGCGCCGGCGCTGCGGCATCCGCATCGGTCACCGTCAGGGTCATGGCCTGCGTCACGATGTTGGGCACGTAGATGCCCGGCCCGCCATCGGCGCCCGGCGCGATCTGCATGTACGGGAGTCGCAACTCGCCGAACACCACGACCTCATGCGCCTCGCCCAGCGCGACCGGCTGCGGCCGGCTGACGATGAGCAGTGGGTGCGCCTGCAGGTACCAGAGCACGTCGTGCTGATCGGGCAGCTCGTCGAGCGCGTAGCGCACACCGTCGAGCTCGAGCGCCAGGTCCTCGGCGTCCACGGGCTGGCCGTCGATCGTGAGCCGGAGCGTGCTCACGGACGACAGCCAGAGGCTGCGGTACCACGGCAGGGTGAGGGCGAGCGCGAGCCCCTCGGGGTGGGCGCGCAGGCTGGAGTCGTCGATGAGTCCGTTCGGCATGGTTCGTCCTGTCTCTGGGGGCTGCGGGTGGGTGTGCGGATGCCGCGGCTCAGTCGAGCCCGTCGGCGATGCGTCGGATGAGGGAGTGCTGGCGCCGCACCTGTTCGATCGATCGCCAGGGGCTCCGCTCCCCCTCGTACTCGCTCGACAGGTAGCCGGCGTACCCGGCGTCCTTCAGCGCCTGGAGCACCGGCTCCCACGGGATCTGCTGGTCCTCGAGCCGGTCGTCGATGTCGTGGAACTTCGCCTGGATGAACACGACGTACTTCGCGATGTCGGCGATGTCGGCCGGGTCCACACCGATGCCGTCGAGGAAGGCCGGACGCTGGCCGGGCAGCTCACCCGGGCGCAGCGGGATGGGCCGGTCCTGGAAGATCCCGGTGTCGAGCAGGAGCCCGAAGTGCTTCGTGCCGGTGCGCTCGATGAGGCCGATGTAGTCGTCGACGACCGGGTGCTTGATCGGCGTCGGCGAATGGATCTCGGGGCAGATCACCACGTCGAGCTCCTGCGCGAGGTCGAGCGACCGCTCGACGGACTCCGTCCAGATGGGATCGGGCACCAGGTCGCCCGAGACGACGCCGATCTTCGGGCGCACGAATCGGAACCCGAGCCGCTTCGCGAGCCGCAGGTCTCGGTGCAGCATCCCTGCGCCCTCGGTGGCCGACAGCGGGCGCGCGTTCGGGCCGCTGGAGTGGAGGCGCGTGTCGATCCAGGAGCCGTAGTTGGTGGGCTCGAGCGAGTACTGCTCGAGCAGGGCGAACCACCGGTCGATCCACTCGGTCGTGGGCTCGGGATAGCCGGCGATGTGGCCTTCGCCGAGGATCTCGACCCCGGTGGCGCCGACGTCGGCGACCGCCGCAAGCGCGGTCTCGAGGTCGAGCACGGTGCCGTAGTCGGTCATGAAGCTGTAGAGCGAGACGCCGTACTTGAACGGACCGCCGGCCGACTCGGGCGAGAGCGTGATGTGGCGCGTCTCGCGGTAGGTGCTCGGCTGGTGCTCCTCGGGGATGTACGACATGCGCAGCCGCAGCTCGATCGAGACCTCGTGCACGCCCTCCGGCAGCCCGCCGTCGAGCGGCACCGTGACGATCGCGGCCTCCTCGAGCGGCCACCGCACCCCGTCGCCGTCCCAGAGCTCGGCCAGGCTGTAGGTGCGACCGGCGAACGTCCAGCGCGGCACGTCGGGGCCGACGTCGACGAGGTCGTCGACGCGCACCGCGATCCCGTCGATGAGCGACGCCGCCATCCCGCGGTACGACGGCATGCGCACGCGGAACTGGAACCCCGTCACGCGGCCGCCCTCGTGGAGGTTGCGGAATCCGACGGACTGGATGAGGTCTCTCTCGAGAAGCATCGATGCTTCCTCTCTGCTGGTTCGAAGGGCGGGTCGGGCGATCGGCTCAGCCGGCGACGGATGCCTCGGCGGCCGCCGTCGCGCGCAGCTGCTCAGCCGCCTTGCGCGCGCCCCGCACGGCGATCGCGACGCTCATGAGCGTGGGGTTCATGGTCGTGGCCGTGGGGATGAGGGCGTTGCCGCCGACGACGAGATGCTCGTACCCCCATACGCGCGACCACGGGTCGGCGACCGAGGTGCCGTCGTCGGCGTCGCCCATGCGGAGCGTGCCCTGGTAGTGCAGGCTCGAGCCGTTCGGCATGAGGCGCGGCTCGGCGACGAAGGTGCCGAGGGCGTTGCCCGTGCGTCGGAGCCGCTCGGTCGCGGCCTCGATCTCGGCGAGCTCCGCCGGGGTGAGTTCGTACTCGATGGTCATGTTCGGGAAGCCGCGGTAGTCGAGCTCGCCGTCGTCGAAGGTCACCGCGTCCTCGAAGCGCGGATGCTTGCGCATCCCGTAGCCCATGTTCACGTAGCCCCAGCGGTTCTGGGCGTGGGGGGCGTCCGGCGCCATCGGGAACGGCGTCGTCTCGGAGTACATCACCTGGAGCGAGAACGGGTGGTCGGGCTCCGAGAACGGGATGCGGTTCACCGCCGCGACCGGGTCGGCGGCGTGCTCGGCACGGCGCGCGAGCTCCTCGTCGAGCTGGGCCTCGGTGGCGAACCGGCCGATCCGGTCGGCATCGAGGGCGACGGTGGAGATGACCACCGGATGCTCCGTGAGGTAGTGCCCGAGCGCGCGGGGGCGGATGCCCGAGGCCCATAGCAGCTGCGGCGAGCGGAACGCGTCGGCGGCCACGACCACGAGGTCGGCGGGCACGAAGGACGTCTCGTGGGTGCGCAGGTCCTCGACGGTGACGCCGGTGACGAGGTCGCCGTCGTGCTCGACCCGTCGCACGAGGGTGAGGTCGCGCAGCTCGAAGCGGTCGGCGAGCGGGTTCCCGGGCTCGATCAGCGGGCCGAGCACGACGTCGGCGCCCGCCCAGCGCATGGTCCCGTCGGGTTGCGGATCGCCCGCCACCGGCAGCGTGCTCGGGCGGTAGCCCTCGGGCAGCTCACCGGCGAACTCCTCCTCGAGGAGCGAGCGGATGCCGCCCCCCACCGCCGAGTCGGCGAACGCCGAGCTCTGCGCGTGCAGCAGGCCCTCGGCCGTGGCGATGAGGTCCTCCCACTCGTCGTCGGCGATGAACGGGACCTTCTCGCTGAACCCCGGCCGCGGGATCGCGCACGTCCAGTGCGCGCCCTGGCCGCCGACGTTCGTGGCACCCGCCGCCGCGGGGAACGTCGGCGCGTGCGCCGACCCCTCCCCGCCGAAGTCGAGCAGGTGGGTGCCTTGCCGAGCGGTGAACATGCCCTCGACGACCGTGCCGGGCGGGATGCCGAGCGACTCCCGGAACTCCCCCGCCTGAGGACCCTGCGACCGCTCCCGCGCGCGGGCCTTCTCGGTCGGGTCGGCGATGTTGCGCACGCTCTCGCCGGGGCGGTCGGTCAGCTGGGGTCCCGCCTCGAACATGACGACCCGGGCATCCGGAACGCCCTCGAGCAGCAGGCGGGCATAGGCGGAGCCGATCGGTCCGCTGCCGACGACGGCGATGGTGGGGTGATGCGACATGAGGTGCTCCTCTTCGGGGTTCACGCGGTGAGGGGTTCGGATGCGGCTTCGGGTGCGTGCTGCACCTCGTCGGACAGCTGGCCCTTCGGGAGCAGCACGGCCGCGATGATGCCGAGGGCGTAGACCACGGCGAGGGCGGCGAAGACGGGCGCCAGCACGCCGCCGTAGAGCTGTGCGACCTGCTCCTGCACCGCGGGCGACGACGCCCGCACGGCCTGCGGCGTCAGGGTCGACGCGTCGAGGATCGAGGGCAGCCCGGCGGCGACGCCGACGCCGATGACGCCGCCGATGACGGCCGTGGCCACGGTGGATCCCATCTGCCGCACCAGGTTGACGGTGGCGGTGATGGTGCCGGTCTCGTTGCGGGGCACGGCCCCCTGCACCACCGCCACGACGAGGCTCATGAAGGAGCCGGTGCCGATGCCGACGACGCCCATGACGACCATCGGCACCCAGAGCGGGGCGCCGACGGGCAGCAGTGCCATCGCGAGCAGGCCCGCCGCGCCGAGGGCGGTGCCGACGATCGGGTAGACGCGGTAGTGGCCGGTTCGGCTGACGAGCCATCCGGTCGCGAGGTTCGAGACGAGCATCCCGAACACCGTGGCGATGGGCACGAGTCCCGACACGGTCGCGGTCGTGCGATAGGCCATCTGGAAGTACGTCGGCAGGTACGCCGTGACCGAGAACAGGCCGATGCCGATGATCGCCGAGAGTGCCACGCCCGCCGCGATCGTGCGGTCGGCGAAGAACCGCAGCGGCACCATGGGCTCGGAGACCCGCAACTCGATGGTGAAGAAGGCGGCGAAGCCGATCGCCGCGACGACGAAGGCCACCAGTGCAGCGGATGCCGCGGTCGGGTCGCCGATCCACGTGACGGCGAGCACGAGCGCCACGAACGCCACGGTGAAGGCGGTGGCGCCGGCGAAGTCGAACCGCCGGCGCGGTCCCGGGTCGATGTGCGGGATCGCGAAGACGGCCAGGGCGAACGCCGCGACCCCGAAGGGGATGTTGATCCAGAACACCCACGACCAGCCCCAGTAGTCGGTGATCGCCCCACCGAGCACGGGCCCGACCAGGATCGCGACGGGGAAGGCCGCGCCGATGATGCTGAGGATCTTCGGCCGCTCACGCGGCGTCGTCACGTGGGCGACGATGGTCTGCGACATGAGCTGCAGGCCGGCCGAGCTCATGCCCTGCGCGACCCGCGCGACGATGAGCTGGGTCATGTCCTGCGCGAAGCCGCATGCGAGCGACGCCACGAGGAACACGACGAGGGACACGAGGAACACGAGGCGGGGGCCGACGAGGTCGCCGACCTTGCCCAGCACGGGCAGCAGCACGGTGCTCGCGAGCGTGTAGCCGACGACGACCCAGCCCATCTGGCCGAGTGCGCCGAGCTCGCCGGCGATGGTGGCGAGGGACGTCGCGACGATCGTGTGATCGAGCGCGCCGAGGATCGAGACGGTCAGGAGGGAGGCGACGAGGAGCCGGAAGCGGAGCGGAGAGAGCGACATTCGTGGATGGCCCGAACGATCGGACTGTCGACGCGACCCTGTGTGCCCTCGCCGCAGCGTCACGGTGAGGATCGGATCCGAGGGGATCCCGACGTCATGTCGATTCTAGACGATCTTTCGTCACAAAACAACTAAAGCCCGATGGGATGGCGCGCCGGGCCGAGGATGGCCTCGGCCGCTCGCGCATCCTCCAGCAGGTCCGCGAGCTCGTCGACCGTGACGCCGCGGCGCTCGGCCTCGGCCGCCATGGCCTCGAAGCCCTTCTTGATGGCGTCCTGGTGCGAGCCGCTGAACGCCGTGTAGACGAGGTCGCCCGCCCACGGCTGCCG
>NZ_WJSP02000170.1 GCF_009720255.1 Agromyces humi
AGCCGTTCTGCACGACCAGGTTGGAGATGTTCTGCGGTCGCAGCAGGATGCCGTTGGTGAGGATCGAGAACAGCACGACCACGCTCGTGGGCCGCCGCCGGGCGGGTACCGCTCACGCACCCAGCTCATCGAAGCCGGCCGAGAACGAGGCGCCGCCGCCGTCGAAGTTGCCGGCCTTCGCGGTGGCGAGGTCGGTGATCGACACGGCGTTGAACGCGCCCGCGAGCGATCCGAAGGCGACGTAGAGCTGGTTCGCCCCCGACACCGTGCGCGGCTGCCGCTGCGACGTGTACGCCGCCGTGACGGTGACCGTCTGCAGGTCGGCGGCCGCGGCATCCGTCACCTCGAAGGTGAACTCGGCCGTGGCCTCGCCGCCCTTCTTCACGGTGCCCGCGTGGTCGCCGGTCGCCGAGACGAGCGTCCAGCCCTCGGGCGCCGCGGGCGTGAGCACCACGTCGGCCTTCGCCTTCGTGCCGGTGTTGCGGAACGTCGCCGTCACGGTGGTCTGCTCCCCCTGGAACACCCGATCGGCGAGCTCGACCGCGACGGATGCCGCGGCGGCATCCGCTTCCTGTCCGCCCACGCCGCTCGTGGCGGTGAGGGTGAGGCGAGCGGATGCGTCGGAGGCGATCTCGCCCGTCGAGATGAGCACGACGCCGCCGGCCCGGTCGGCCTCGTACGTCCAGCCGGGGCCGTCGTCCAGGGCCGCCGCGTCGTCGACGCGCGGGAGGGTCCTGCTGCCGAGCTTCACGAGCTTGGGCTCCGAGCCCGTGTGCGCCTCGACCCGGTACGGCCGCGCGTCGGCCTTGCCGTCGTAGTCGCCGTCGCGCGTCCCGAGCTCGATCTTCACCGTGCCGGTCTTGCCCGCCTTCGGCGCGTCGACCGTGAACCGCTGCGTGCTCGACTCGCCGTCGGCATAGGCACGGGTGACCTCGTCGTCCTCGTAGAGCGCGAACTCCGACTCGCCCTGCGGGTAGGTCACCAGCGTGATGGGCGCGTCCTCGGGCACGAGCGACGCGTTGCGCTCGAGCACGCCCTGCGGGATCACGGCGCCGGCACGCACGAAGATCGGCATCCGGTCGAGCGGCGCCGGGTGTCCGTCGAGCACCGTGCCGCCCTCGTGCAGGGCACCGGTCCAGTAGTCGACCCACTGGTCGCCAGCGGGCAGGTAGATGCCGTTGCGCACGTCGGTGTCGGTGAAGACGGGTGCGACGAGGTAGTCGTCGCCGAGCAGGAACTCGTTGTTCGCCTCCACGCTGTAGGCACCGGGGTCGCTCGGGTACTCGAGCGCGACCGACCGCATCATGGGCACGCCCGTGCGGTGGGACTCCTCCGCGAGCGAGTAGACGTAGGGCATCAGCCGCTGGCGGAGCTGGAGGTACTCGCGGTTGATCGCGGTCGCCTCGTCGCCGTACAGCCACGGACGCTTGTCGGTCTGGGCCCAGCCGCTCATCGAGTACAGCGCGGGCGCGAAGGCCTTCCACTGGAGGTCGCGCACGTAGCTCTCGGCCGAGCCGCCGAAGATGCCGTCGACGTCACCGGTCGTGAACGCCAGACCCGAGTTGCCGGCACCGGTGAGCGCCGAGACCTGCCAGCGCACCGCGTCGAGGTTGCCGCTGTGGTCGCCCGTCCACTGCATGCCGCAGCGCTGGGCGCCGGCCCAGCCCTCGACCATGAGGGCGGTGCCACGCGCGTCGGAGTACTGCTCGATGCCGTCGTGCGCGGCCTCGCAGCCGGTGAGGGCCTGGCGGTAGCCCGAGCCGACCCAGGCCACGTCGAGCTTGCGCAGGCGCACGCCGGCCTCGCCGACCTCGAACTCCTGGTTGGTGAGCGAGCGCTGGGTCCAGAGGCCGACCTTCAGGTCGGTCTGGTCCTCGATCGAGTCCACCGTCTCGGGCAGCTGCTGGTACTCGCATCCGTAGCCGTCGTTCACGAGCATCCAGCCCGCCGGCATGTCCTGCTCGACGAACTGCTTCGCGATGTTCAGGGCCTGCGGGGTGCGCTGCTTCGTGTTCTGCGGGTCACCGTAGCCCGACGAGCTGTAGCCCGGGTTCGAGCGGTTGTAGCAGTCGGCGTCGCCGTACTCGAGGGCGTACACCGGCGGCAGCAGGGGTCGGCCGGTGAGCTGCGTGTACGACTCGAGCGATGCCTTGTAGTCGCCCACGAAGTAGTACGCGTCGAAGCGGCGCTCCTCGTGCGTGGTGGTGTGCGCGGCGAAGTCGTAGCTGCCGCGCGCGAAGGTGTTGCGGAGCACGCCGTACCCGTTGGACGACATGTAGTACGGCACCGCGTTCGGGTAGCCGTCGTCGTCCCAGTCGAAGTTGCGCGCGATGTTGATCGTCGCGCCGGTGTGCACCGACCGGCCGTTCTGCATGCCGCCGCCGATGAACTGCTCGCCGTCGATCGGCGCCAGGTGCTGTGTCGCCGACGCGGCGCCGAACGTGATCGGCGCGGTCTCCGACCAGATGACCGTGCCGTCGGCGCGGGTGGCCGAGGACTGCCCGGTGGCCCGGTCGATCGTCACTGTGACGTCGGCGGTGGCGATGGCGATCGAGCCGCTGTCGGACTCGGTTCCGGTGACGGCCACGTCGGCGCCGTCGAAGGTGTCGTCGCCGACGACGATGTCGGCGGTGCGGGCCGGGTCGCCCTGGGGCGTGTTCGCCGGGTCGGTGAAGCTCCCGCTCGGGTCCGCCTCGAGGCGGAACGTGCGGTCGTCGAGGAACGTGATGCGCATGGCGCCGTGCTCGGCCGACAGGGTGACGCTCGCGCCGTCCTGCTCGACCGTCGACACGGCGCCGAGCGGCGTGCCCGCGGGGTCCACGGGTACCTCGGGCGTGACGGCCTTGGGGGTGATCGGCGTCGTGGCCGACGGGGCGGCGGTTCCGGATGCCGCGGCGGCGGTGCTGCCCGCGGCGGTCGTCATCTGCGTCGCAGCGAGGGCCGGGGAGACGCCGGCCGTCGCGAGGAGGCCCGCGCCGACGAGCGCGCAGACACCGGCGAGCGCCGTTCTGCGGCGCCCTCCGGGAGGTGGTGTTCGGTGGAGGATCATCGTTGCTCGCTTTCACCAGAATGATTGATAGTGATTTGAAGGGCGCAGGAACGCTCATATAAGATCAGTCTTGTTTCACCCTGGTCAAGGGATTCAGCGGATTTCGATGACGTTTTCGCGTGGGGACGGCGTGTCGCCGGTGGAGTGCCCCCGCGCGGTCCGTCGTGCCCCGGACGCGTGGCCACCGTCGCCTCGGCCGGAGCGCCGCCTCCGGCGGGATCTCGTCGCCGCAGCCGCCTCGTGTGCTGCCACAATGGCCGCATGCCCACGTTCACCGACGCGCACGGGATCCGCATCCACTACGAGTCGTGGCGGGTGCCCGAGCCGACGGCGGTGGTGCAGCTCGCGCACGGGATCGGCGAGCACATCGGCCGCTACGGCGAGCTCATCGAAGCCCTGAACGCCGCGGGCTACTCCGTGTGGGCCGACGACCATCGCGGACACGGCCGCACCGGCGTCGACCAGCACGGCGGCGATCTCGAGCGGCTTGGCCGGCCCGGACCGGGCGGCATGCGCGCGGCGATCGCCGGCGTCGAGCGCTTCGGGGAGGTCATCCGCGAGACCGAGGGCGACGAGGTGCCGCTCGTCATCCTCGGGCACTCGTGGGGCTCCTTCATGACGCAGCACGTCGTCAACCACCATCCCGATCGGTACGACGCGGTGGTGCTCTCCGGAACGGCCTGGCTGCAGCTCGGGTACACGAACATCGGGGACCTCAACAAGCGCTTCGCGCGCCCCGACGGCACGAAGGTCGAGTGGCTCAGCCGCGACCCGGCCGTCGCCGAGGCATGGGTGGCCGATCCGCACACGACGGATCGGACGCTCCAGCAGCTGTTCGGCTGGCCGCAGTCGTTCTCGCTCATCACTCGGCCGTCGAAGCGCATCCCGGCCGAGCTGCCGCTGCTCATCCTCATCGGCTCCGATGACCCGGTGGCGGGGGAGCGGAGCGCGAGGGCGTTGCTGAAGGACTACGTCCGCCGTGCGCACCTCGTCGATGCGACGCTCATCGTCTACGAGGGCGCCCGGCACGAGGTCTTCAACGAGACGAACCGCGACGAGGTCCGGGCCGATCTCATCCGATGGCTCGACGAGCGGTTCGCCACCGACTGACGGCGATACGACAGGGTCTTGACAGGGGCCTGGCGGAGGACGAGTCTGGTACTCGGATCGCTCGTGAGAGCGCTCTCACATTCGACACCGCCGTCGATCACGGTCGACGCCGACCACCGGAGGAACCGATGCAGCTTCCATCCCTCGCGAGGCGAACGGCGCTCGGCGCTGCCGCGGCCCTCGCCCTCGCCCTGCTGGCCGCGACACCCGCGCAGGCCGCCAATGACGTGCTCGCGCCCGACGCCGAACTCTGGACCAACCCCTCGAGCACCACGCTCGAGGCCGCCGCCTCGCTCAGCGGCGACGCCCGCGCCGACGCGCTCCTGCTCGGCTCGTTCCCGAGCGCGACCTGGATCAACGGCGGCACGCCCAACGAGGCCAAGCGCGACGTGAAGCGCGTCGTCGCCGCGGCCCACGCCGCCAAGCAGGTCCCCGTGCTCGTGGCCTACAACCTGCCGTTCCGCGACTGCGCCCAGTACTCGGCGGGCGGGGCGACCTCGGCGGCCGAGTACGCCGCGTGGATCGACGGCTTCGCCAAGGGCATCGGCAACAAGGACGCCGTGGTCATCCTCGAGCCCGACGGCCTCGGCATCATCCCGTGGTACACGACGGTCAACGGCCAGCAGGAGTGGTGCCAGCCCCCCGAGGCCGACGCGGCCACCGCGGCATCCGACCGCTTCTCGATGCTGAACCACGCCGTCGACGCCTTCGCCGCGCTGCCGAACACGGCCGTCTACCTCGACGGCACGCACTCCGCGTGGCTCGGGGTCGGCGACATCAGCGACCGGCTCATCAAGGCCGGGGTCGAGCGAGCCGACGGGTTCTTCCTCAACGTCTCCAACTACGAGACGACCGAACGGCAGGAGAAGTTCGGCACGTGGATCTCGGACTGCATCAACCTCTCGGTCAACTCGTGGTGGCAGCCCGAGTGGTGCGCGAGCCAGTACTACCCCGCGAGCCCGGGCGACTTCTCCACCTGGGGCCTGACGGATGCCGCCTACGACCAGGCGTACGCCGACACGGGCGTCACGCGCGACCCCGCCGCGCAGGCCCACTTCGTGGTCGACACGAGCCGCAACGGCGTCGGACCGTGGACGCCCACGGCCGTCTATCCCGACCCGCAGGTGTGGTGCAACCCGCCCGACCGCGGGCTCGGCCTGCGCCCGACCACCGACACGGGCGACGAGTTCATCGACGCCTACCTGTGGGTGAAGGTGCCCGGCGAGTCCGACGGCGAGTGCCTGCGCGGCACGCCCGGCCCCGAGGACCCCGAGCGCGGCATGGTGGACCCGCCCGCCGGGCAGTGGTTCCCCGAGATGGCCGATGAGCTGATCGCCAACGCGGTGCCGGCGGTCACCCCCTAGCGGGAGTCAGATCGCCCGCCACGGCGGCACGTCGAACCCGAGCAGGCGGATGCGCGGGTGATGCATCGCGCGCGATTCGGTGGCCCACGGATACTCGATCGTCGTCAGGTGGCAATTGCCGAGCACGGGCAGCAGATCGCGGTATCCGTCGGGATCCATGCCCGCCAGCTCGGAGAACAGCAGTCGGATGAGCGTCGCGTGGCCCACGATGAGCACCCGTCCTTCGGGGAACTCGGCGACCAGGTCGTCGAGGGCGGGGAGGGCTCGCGCGATGCCGTCGCGACCGCGCTCGCCGTCTGGCAGCGGGCTGCTCGCCGGCGCGCGCATGAAGGCCTGCCATTCGTCGGGGAAGCGCTCGGCGATCTCGTCGGGCGTGAGTCCCTCGGCCGCCCCGAAGTCGATCTCGACGAGACGCTCGTCGATGCGGAGCTCGAGACCGGTCGTCTCGACGGCGGGCGCCGCCGACCGACGGGCTCGTCCGAGCGGCGAGGCCACGATGGCGTCCAGCCGCGCCTCGGCGGCCCAGGCGCCGAGGGCGGCGGCCTGTCCGAGGCCGCGCTGCGTGAGCCCGACATTCGAATTGCCGGCGTACCGATGCTCCGCGTGCCAGACCGTCTCGCCATGCCGCGCGAGGAAGAACGTCGTCATCCGAACACCCCCGATTCCCTGTTCCGATCGTAGGCGGTCCGGCTTGCGGTGCTTCGAGCGCCCGTACGGCGGGCCGTGCCGGCCGCGGCGCGCAGCGCACCGGGCGAAGCACCCGCGCGCGACCCTAGGCTGGACCACATGCACGGTGAGTACAAGGTTCCCGGCGGCAAGCTCGTGGTCGTCGACTTCGACGTGGTCGACGGCGTCATCCGCAGCCCACGTGTCGCGGGCGACTTCTTCCTCGAGCCCGACGAGGCGCTGGCCGACATCGACGCCGCGCTCGACGGCCTGCCCGCGGCATCCGATGCCAAGCAGATCGCCGCGGCGATCACGGCGAGCCTTCGCGAGGGTGCGGTCATGCTCGGATTCTCGGCCGAGGCCGTCGCCGTGGCGGTGCGCCGGGCGCTGACGGATGCCACGACCTGGTCCAACTACGAGTGGGAGATCGTGCACGACGAGGCCGTGCCGCCGCGCCTGCACCTCGCCCTCGACGAGGTGCTCGCCACCCGGGTCGGCGAGGGGCGGCGCAAGCCCACGCTGCGGTTCTGGGAGTGGGACGAGTCGGCCGTGGTGATCGGCAGCTTCCAGTCGGTGAAGAACGAGGTCGACTCCGACGGCGCCGAGAAGTACGGCTTCGACGTGGTGCGACGCATCTCGGGCGGCGGCGCGATGATGATGGAGCGCGGCAACGTCGTCACCTACTCCCTCTATGTGCCGTCGGAGCTGGTGCAGGGCATGAGCTTCGCCGATTCCTACGCCTTCCTCGACGACTGGGTGCTGCAGGGCCTGCGTGGCATCGGCATCGAGGCGACGTACCAGCCGCTCAACGACATCGCGAGCCCGCTCGGCAAGATCGGCGGCGCCGCGCAGAAGCGCCTCGGCTCGGGCGGCGTGCTGCACCACGTCACCATGGCGTACGACCTCGACAACGAGAAGATGCTCGAGGTGCTGCGCATCGGCCGAGAGAAGATCAGCGACAAGGGCATCGCCTCCGCCGCCAAGCGCGTCGACCCGCTGCGCTCGCAGACGGGGCTGAGCCGCGCCGCGATCATCGAGAGCCTCAAGCAGACGTTCGCGGATCTCTACGGCGCGACGCCCGGCACCGTGTCGGCCGACGAGCTCGCCGAGGCGGAAGCGCTCGTCGAGTCGAAGTTCGCGACCCGCGAGTGGCTCTACCGCGTGCCCTGAGCGGATGCCGCAGCCCTGCGGAACTGCTGAGCTGCTGAGCTGCTGAGCTGCTGAGCTGTCCCGATCTGCGGATATACGATCGGGCGCGCCGGTCTGCAGGGTAAAACTGCGGCGTGGCGGATCGTATATCCGCAGGTGGTGACGGATGCCGCTGACTGAGGCTGTGAACGGGCGCGAGGAAGGCTCATCCTCGCCGGGTAGAATCGCCGGGTGGATTGGTGGATCTGGCTCGGCATCGCCGTGCTCGTCGCGGGCTTCGTGGGGCTCGCGGTGCGGCGCGGCTGGATCGACCTCTCCGACAAGACCCGCCGTGGTGGCGGCGGTGGCGGCGTCATGATGATCGGCGACGAGGTCTTCGCGCCGCGCAAGCACGAGGCCCAGGTCGAGCTCGACCGCCAGAGTCGCCTGCCCGCCCCCGCGCCCGTGCCCGGCGACGGCGACCAGGGCATC
>NZ_WJSP02000171.1 GCF_009720255.1 Agromyces humi
CATGTAGAGCGCCGTGCCCTGCACGAGGCCGAGCGATCCGCGGTGCTCCGTGCCGGGCTCGGTGACGCCCGGGTCGGCGCCGGCGTGGGCGCCCGCCGAGCCGGCGGTCTGGTTCGTGGTCACCCGCTCAGTCTGGAGCATCCGACCCGCACGCGTCGCTGGCAGGGACGACAGTCGTCGTCAACTTCCTGCCAAGCCCTGCCGACCGGTGACGGGCGACGGATGCCGCGGCATCCGCGCTCCGCTACAGCCGGCCGAGCGCCTCGTCGATGTCGGCGAGCAGGTCGTCGACGTCCTCGATGCCGACCGACAGTCGCACGATCGACTCGGGCACCTCGGCCTCGGTGCCACGGACGGACGCGTGCGTCATCTCCGAGGGGTAGTTCACGAGCGACTCCACGCCGCCCAGCGACTCGGCCAGCTGGAAGAGCGACGTCGACTCCGCGAACCGGCGCGCGGCCACGGCGCCGCCCGTCAGCGAGATCGAGATCATGCCGCCGAAGCCCGACATCTGCCGGGCCGCGAGCTCGTGCCCGGGGTGCGACTCGAGCCCCGGGTAGAACACGTGCTCGATGCCGGCGTGCCCCTCGAGCCGGCGCGCGATCGCCATCGCGTTCTCGCTGTGCCGCTGCATCCGGATGCCGAGCGTCTTGATGCCGCGCGACGTGAGGAACGCGTCGAACGGGCCCGACACGGCGCCCGCCGCGAACTGGGTGAACGCGACCCGCTCGGCGAGCTCCTCCTGCCCGGCCGCGAACACGAGCGCGCCGCCGACCACGTCGGAGTGCCCGCCGAGGTACTTCGTGGTCGAGTGCACGACGACGTCGGCGCCGAGGGCGATCGGCTGCTGCAGCGCCGGCGATGCGAAGGTGTTGTCGACGACGACGAGCACGCCCGCCTCGGAGCCCAGCTCGGCCAGCGCCGCGACATCCGAGATCTTCATGAGCGGGTTCGACGGCGTCTCGACCCAGAGCACCTTCGTCGCGCCGAGCTCGATCGCCCCGCGCACCGCGTCGAGGTCGCTCGTGTCGACGGTCGTGTGCCGGATGCCCCAGGCGCCGAAGACCTTGCGGATGAGCCGGTGCGTTCCGCCGTAGACGTCGTTGCCGATCACGACGTGGTCGCCGGGCACGAGCACCGTACGGAGCAGCGCGTCCTCGGCGGCGAGGCCCGACGCGAACGACAGGCCGCGGACGCCGCCCTCGAGCGCGGCGAGCTGGGTCTCGAGCGCGGTGCGGGTCGGGTTGCCGCCGCGCGAGTACTCGTAGCCGTTGCGCAGGCCGCCGATGCCGTCCTGCACGTACGTGGAGGTCAGGTAGACGGGCGGGATGACCGCGCCGGTGGTGGGATCGAACTCCTGGCCGGCATGGATGGCTCGGGTGTCGAAGCGGGCGTCGTCGTGGAGCATGGTGCGGGTGCCTTCCGGGTGGTGCGCGCGGCCGCTCAGGCCGACAGGTACGTGAGGAGGTCGGTGCGGGTGATGACGCCGAGCGCCTTGCCGCCGTCGGTGACGAGCAGCGCGGGCGCCGTGGCGAACGCCGAGCGGGCGGTGGCGACGGGCTCGTTCACGCCGATGAGGTCGAGCGGCTCCCCCACGACGGTCGACACCTCGTCGGTGAGCTTCGCCCGCCCCGAGAACACGAGGTCGAGCAGCTCCTCCTCGTGGAGCGCGCCGAGCACCTCGCCGAGCACCACGGGCGGCTCCGCCGAGAGCACCACGAGCTGCGAGACACCCGTCTCCGTCATTCGGTCGATGGCCTCCCGCACCGTGTCGGCCGGGTGCACGTAGACGAGGGGCGCCGTGCGGTCGGCCTTGGCGCCGAGCAGGTCGCGAACGGTGTGGCCGGCGGGCGCGTTGCCGAAGCCGTAGGCGCGCAGCCACTTGTCGTTGAAGATCTTGCCGAGGTAGCCGCGACCCGAGTCGGGCAGCAGCACGACGAACACGTCGTCGGGGCCGGCGGATGCCGCGGCCTTGAGCGCCGCGACCACGGCCATGCCGCTCGACCCGCCGACGAGGATGCCCTCCTCGCGCGCGAGCCTGCGAGTCATCGCGAACGACTCTGCGTCGCTGACCGCGATGATCTCGTGCGGCACCGCGGGGTCGTAGGCGGTCGGCCAGAAGTCCTCGCCGACGCCCTCCACGAAGTAGGGGCGGCCGGTGCCGCCCGAGTAGACGGAGCCCTCGGGGTCGGCGCCGATGATGCGCACGGTGTCGCCCGACACCTCGCGCAGGTATCGGCCGGTGCCCGTGATCGTGCCGCCCGTGCCGACGCCCGCCACGAAGTGGGTGACCTTCCCGTCGGTGTCGCGCCAGATCTCGGGACCGGTGGTCTCGTAGTGCGAGCGCGGCCCGTTCGGGTTCGAGTACTGGTCGGGCTTGAACGCGCCGGGGATCTCGCGCGCGAGCCGGTCGGACACGCCGTAGTACGACTCGGGGCTGTCGGGCGCGACCGCGGTCGGGGTCACGACCACCTCGGCGCCGTAGGCCGTCAGCACGTTGCGCTTGTCCTCGCCGACCTTGTCGGGGCACACGAAGATGCACTTGTACCCCCGCTGCTGCGCCACGAGCGCGAGACCCACGCCGGTGTTGCCGCTCGTCGGTTCCACGATCGTGCCGCCCGGCTTCAGCTTGCCCTCGCGCTCGGCGGCGTCGATGATGCGCGCGGCGATGCGGTCCTTGGATGAGCCGCCCGGGTTGAAGTACTCGAGCTTGACCAGCACCGTGGCATCCGTCACCCCCTCGGTCACCTTGTGCAGCTTGACGAGCGGGGTGTCGCCGACGAGATCGACGATGGTCTCTGCGTACTTCATGCCGTGTTCATTCCTCGTGTGGGTGCGGCGCCAGCCTAGCCCGATTCCACGGCCGGGCGGCGGGCCGATCCCTTCGCCGGGAACACCGTCTCCGACTCCTCGAGCGACATGCCGTTCGTCTCGGGCACCTTCCAGAACACGAACACGAACGACAGCGCGGCGAAGGTCGCGTACATGCCGTACGTGAAGAAGAGGGAGAAGTTCGCGAGCACCGGGAACGTCACCGTGACCAGGAAGTTCGCGATCCACTGCGCGGCCGCCGCGAGGCCCAGCGCCCGAGCCCGGATGCGGCCGGGGAAGATCTCGCCGAGCAGCACCCACACGAGCGGCCCCCACGAGAAGCCGAAGAAGACCACGAACAGGTTCGCGGCGACGAGCGCGATCGGGCCCCAGGCACCGGGCAGGCTCAGCTCGCCGTCGACGGTGACGGCGCTCGCGAACGCCACGGCCATCGTCGCAAGGGCGACGGCCATGCCCGCCGATCCGGTGAGCAGCAGCGGACGGCGACCGATGCGGTCGACCAGGGCGATCGCCACGAACGTGACCACGATGTTCGTGACCGACGTGAACACGCTGATCGTGAACGAGTCGGACTCGTCGAAGCCCACCGCCTGCCACAGCGTCGTCGAGTAGTAGAAGATCACGTTGATGCCGACGAACTGCTGGAACACCGACAGCAGGATGCCGATCCAGACGATGCCCTGCAGCCCGAAGACGCGCCCTCGCAGTGCGCCCTTGCGCTTGCCGAGCGCGTCCTGCTGCATCGATGCACGGATGTCGCGGATGCCGCGATCCTCCTCGCCCGGCTGGATGCGGGTGAGCACGCGGCGGGCGTCGTCCTCCTTGCCGGCCTTCACGAGGAAGCGCGGGGACTCGGGCAGGGTCAGGGCGAGCGCGCCGTAGATCACGGACGGCACGACGCATGCGAGGAACATCCAGCGCCAGGCGTCGATGCCGAACCAGAACGGTTCGCCCGCACCACCGGCCGCGTTGGCGAACAGCGCATCGGACAGCAGCGCGGCGAAGATGCCGAAGACGATCGCGAGCTGCTGCAGCGACGCGAGCCTCCCGCGCAGGAGACGCGGCGAGATCTCGGCGATGTACGCCGGCGACACGACCGACGCGATGCCGATGCCCACGCCGCCGATCACCCGCCAGACGATGAGGTCGATGACGCCGAACGCGGAGCCCGACCCGATCGACGACACGAGGAAGAGGATCGCGCCGATGAGCATCACCGGGATGCGGCCGAACCGGTCGGCGAGCCGGCCCGCCAGCTCGGCGCCGAGCGCGCAGCCGAGCAGGGCGCTCGCCACCGCGAACCCCGTGACGACCGAGGTGAGGTCGAACTCCGACTGGATGGCGTCGACCGCGCCGTTCACGACCGACGAGTCGAAGCCGAAGAGGAACCCGCCGACGGCGCCGGCCGCGGCCAGCCCGATGACCCGCGGCTTGAGTCCGCTCGCGAGTGGCGGCGGTGGCGGCTCGGACGCTGAGCCCGTCGGCGCTGATCCGTTCAGCGCTGATCCGTTCAGCGCTGATCCGTTCACGAGCGATGCGGCTCCGGATGCCTCCGAGCCGGTCTCGTCCTGTTCCTCCGTCATGGGATCTCCCCCTCCGCCGACTCGTCGAGCCTATGCGTCGGGCCGGTGACGGCGCCCGAACGACGCGCACGCCGGAGGGCGATCGCACCGCGGAGGCGAGCGCCGTCACGCCTCGAGGACGGTGCGCTCCTCCTGCTGCCGGTAGAGCGAGGCGTACACGCCGTCGGCGATCACGAGCTCGGCGTGCGTGCCCTGCTCGACCACCCGGCCGGCGACGATCACGAAGATCACGTCGGCCGACACCACCGTCGACAGCCGGTGCGCGATCGCGATCGTGGTGCGGCCGCGCGCCGCGTCGTCGAGGGCCTGCTGCACCACCCGCTCAGAGATGGTGTCGAGCGCGCTCGTCGCCTCGTCGAGCACCAGCACCGCCGGGTCCTTCAGGAGCACGCGGGCGATCGCGATGCGCTGCTTCTCGCCGCCGGAGAGGCGGTAGCCGCGTTCGCCCACGATCGTCTGGTAGCCCTCGGGGAACGACGCGATGGTCTCGTGGATGTTCGCCGCACGAGCAGCAGCCTCGAGCTCGGCGTCGGTGGCGTCGGGCCTCGCGTACCGCAGGTTGTCGGCGATCGACGCGTGGAACAGGTAGGTCTCCTGGCTCACGATGCCGATGTGCGAGATGAGCGACTCCTGGCTGAGGTCGCGCACGTCCTCGCCGGCGAATCGCACCGTGCCCTCCGACGCCTCGTAGAGCCGCGGCACGAGGTAGGACACCGTGGTCTTGCCGGCGCCCGAAGGCCCGACGAATGCCGCGAACTGGCCCGGCTCGATGGTGAAGCTCACCCCGTCGAGGGTGGGGCGCCCGTCGCCCTCGGCATCGGGGTAGCGGAACGTGACGTCGTCGAACTCCACGCGCCCGAGCGCGGGGCCCGCCGTCACCTCACGTGCGGTCGGGGCATCCGTGATCGAGGGCTTGAGATCGAGGTACTCGAAGATGCGCGCGAACAGGGCGCTCGACGTCTGCAGGTCGAGGGCCACGCGCATGAGGCCCATGAGCGGGAACAGGAGCCGCGCCTGCACGGTCGTGAACGCGACGATCGTGCCGGCCGTGACATCCGCGGTGCCGCCCGCGATGAGCCACCCCGAGACGAGGTAGACGATCGCCGGGATCGCGGACATGAAGATGCCCACCATCGCGAAGAACCACTGGCCCGTCATCTGCTGCTTCACCTGCAGCCGGATCTGGTTCTGGTTCTCGTCGGCGTAGCGATCGATCTCACTCCGCTGCCGCGTGAAGCTCTTCGAGAGCAGGATGCCCGAGACCGAGAGCGTCTCCTGTGTGATCGCCGTCATCTCCGACAGCGACTCCTGGGTCTTGCCGGCGATGCGGGCCCGCACCTGCCCCACGCGTCGCTGCGCGATCACCATGAACGGCAGCAGCACGAGCGCGATGACCGTGAGCTGCCAGCTGAGGATCAGCATGGCGATGAACGCCGAGATGACCGTGACGGTGTTGCCGAGCACGCTCGAGACGGTGTTGGTGAGCACGGATGCCACGCCGCCCACGTCGTTCTGCAGGCGCGACTGGATGACGCCCGTCTTCGTGCGCGTGAAGAAGCTGAGCTCCATCGACTGCAGATGCGTGAAGAGGCGCACCCGGAGGGACCCCATGACCTGGTTGCCGATGGTGGCGGTGAGCCACGTCTGCCACACGCCGAGCAGCGCCGAGACGATGTAGACGATGATCATCGCGCCGACGATCCATGCGAGCACCGGAAGGTTCGGTCCCATGACGTCGCCGTCGGCCCCGACGGGGAACAGCCCGTCGTCGAACGCCCGCTGGGTGAGCAGCGGCGGGATGACGCTCAGGCCCGCTCCGATGAGCACGAGCACCACGGTGGTGGCGAGGGCGACCTTGTGCGCGGCGAACAGCTCGGAGATGCGGCGCAACAGGTGCGGGATCTTGGGGGCGTCGGCGTTCTCGGCCCGCTGTGCCGACTCGTCGGCCGAGGCGATGCGGGTGCGCGCCTTGCCGTACCTGCCGGTCTGGCCGCCCGGCGCGCTCGCATGCATGCTCATGCGCTCAAGCCTAAGTCGGGGGTGCGACGCGACGGCCGGGCTTGCGGCTTCGGGCGGGGGGCGTTCGCTCACCGCGTCATCGCCCGCGCCCGCCCCTGTTCTGGGGGTCCCGCGCCGGCGAGGAGGCGATATCGTGAGCGGCATCTGGCTGTCCCGACCCGAGGGAGCGATGCCATGTCCCGTATCGGCGTGCCCGAGAACCGATCGTCACGAGCCGACCGCCCGCGCCCACGATGGCTACCGGTCCTGGCGGCGCTGGTCGTCGCCGGAATGGCCGCGCTCGGGGTCGGCGGGGTCGGCGGCGTCGGCCCAGCGGCTGCCGCCGAGGGGGATCCGCTCACCGTGACCGTCACCGACTGCGGCTACTTCGAGTCGGGTCGCATCGACTATGCGTTCAACGCGACGAACACGTTCACCGACAAGCTGATCGCACTGCTCAATGCGGAGGGCCTGGCCATCCAGCAGGTCCCCTTCGGGACCGCACTCACCGGCACCGGGGGCTTCGATGTGGCACCCGGCTCCTACTCCATCGTGCTCGTCGAGTCGCTCGGTCAGATCGGCGGCATCATGGCGCAGGTGCCCGCGACCGTCGGGGCCTGCGCCGACCTCGGCGTGTCGGTCGAGGTCACCTCGTGCAGCACGGATCGCAGCGGATCCATCCTGCTCACCCTGAGCGAACTCGTGGCGGGCGGGATCGTCACCTATGACGTGGAGGGGCCCGACTTCTCGACCGGCGGGTCGCTGGACGAGTACGGCACGACCGAGGTGCTCGACCTCGCCGACATGCCGCCTGGCAACTACTACGCCCTGGCGGAATGGCACCCGATCGCCGGCGGCGCCCAACCTCCGGCGCTCGTCTTCGACTGGGTCGGATTCGCGGTCACGCCCTGCCAGCCGGCGATGCAGCTCGCGGTCACGCCCACCGGCGCCGATGGGACGGGTGGCGTGGACGTCACCCTGTCGAGCCTCGTGAACGGGGTGGACTACCGGGTGTGGGTGACCGACGCGGGTGACCCCGACGGCACGTCGTTCGGCGCCCCGCAGGCGGTGACGGGTGACGCGACGGGAACCGCCGCTCTCGGCTTCGGGTCGTTGCCCGGCGGGCACGTCGTCACGGTCTGGGTCGAGGGGACCTGGGAGGGCACGTGGGAGGAGCCGCCGTTCCTCGGCAACGGGGGCAACTTCGCTCCCCTCGAGTCCGTGACCCTCGCCACGAGCGCCGACGCGTCGGTGGCACCGGCTCCGGCCGTGGTGGCGGAGCCAACCGGGACCCCCGCCGCGACGGCGACGTCGACACTCCCGGACACCGGCCCCGACGGACTCGCGGGCTCGGTGCTCGC
>NZ_WJSP02000172.1 GCF_009720255.1 Agromyces humi
GCGCACATCGACGGGGAGCACATTCGCATCGAACTCCTCACCCCAAGCGCCGAGCGCCACGGCGTGCGCCTCGGCCAGGTCGTCCCTTCGGCCTGACCCGAACGGGCCGCCGCCGGCCGCCGAGCCGTCGTCGACCGGCTGAGATCTGCACGCATGTGCACGCGAAACCGCCCCGCGACGGCCTGCCCGGTCGGTACGTTACGTCGGGGCCGATCGCCCCGCGCACCACCATGAGGCCGCCGAGCGGCGCCCTCATCACAGATGAAAGGTCAACGTGGACAATCTCGGAATCGTGTTCCTCTCGGAACTCGTCGGCACCGCCATGCTCGTGCTGCTCGGCTGCGGCGTCGTCGCGAACGTCGCGCTCGTGCGCACCAAGGGCAACAACGGCGGGTTCCTCATGGTGAACTTCGGCTGGGGCCTCGCGGTCTTCGCGGGTGTCACGGTCTCGTACGCGTCGGGCGCGCAGCTGAACCCCGCCGTCACCCTCGGCCTCGTCGCCAACGGCGCGACCGAGTTCGGCATGGGCGTGCCCGTGAACGTGCTGTCGGTGCTCACCTACATCTCCGCACAGATGCTCGGCGCCATGCTCGGCGCCGTGCTCTGCTGGCTCGCCTACAAGCAGCACTTCGATGCCGAACCGGATGCCGCGAACACCCTCGGGGTCTTCTCGACCGGTCCCGCTATCCGGTCCTACGGCTGGAACCTCGTCACCGAGATCATCGGCACGTTCGTGCTCGTCTTCGTCGTCATCGGCTTCGGCGGCGGACGCCAGGGCGACGGCGGCCTCGCCGCGCTCGGCGCCCTGCCCGTGGCCCTGCTCGTGATCGGCATCGGCGCCTCGCTCGGCGGTCCCACCGGCTACGCGATCAACCCCGCCCGCGACCTCGGCCCCCGCATCGTGCATGCCATCCTGCCCATCCCCGGCAAGGGCGGCAGTGACTGGTCGTACTCGTGGGTGCCCGTCGTCGGACCGATCATCGGCGGCGTCCTCGCCGGTCTCGCCGCGATCCCGCTCCTGCCGATCCTCGGCTGAGCCGCGGCATCCGCTCACCCTCGTTCACCCATTCACTGAAGCAACGGAGTTCTCAGATGGCTGACTACATCCTCGCGATCGACCAGGGCACCACCTCGTCGCGCGCGATCATCTTCGACAAGGCCGGGTCGATCATCTCGACCGGGCAGCTCGAGCACGAGCAGATCTTCCCCCGCGCCGGCTGGGTCGAGCACGACCCCGCCGAGATCTGGCGCAACACGGGCGAGGTCATCGGACAGGCGCTCGGCAAGGCGAACCTGACCCGGCACGACATCGCCGCAGTGGGCATCACGAACCAGCGCGAGACCGCCGTGGTGTGGGACCGCACCACGGGCGAGCCGGTGTACAACGCGATCGTCTGGCAGGACACCCGCACGCAGGCGATCGTCGACCGTCTCGCCGCCGACGGGGGAGTCGAGCGCTTCAAGGCGAAGGTCGGGCTGCCGCTCGCCACCTACTTCTCGGGCACCAAGATCGTGTGGATCCTCGAGAACGTGCCCGGCGCTCGGGAGAAGGCCGAGGCGGGCGACCTGCTCTTCGGCACCACCGACACCTGGGTGCTCTGGAACCTCACCGGCGGCGTCGACGGGGGAGTGCACGCGACGGATGTCACGAACGCGAGCCGCACGATGTTCATGGACCTCGAGACGCTCCAGTGGGACGACGAGATCCTCGCCGCATTCGGCGTGCCCCGCTCGATGCTGCCCGAGATCAAGTCGTCGTCGGAGGTGTACGGCGTCGCCAACGAGCACTCGCTGCTGCGCGAGACCCCGATCGCCGGCATCCTCGGCGACCAGCAGGCGGCGACCTTCGGCCAGGCGGCGTTCGACGCCGGCGAGGCGAAGAACACCTACGGCACGGGCAACTTCCTCATCTTCAACACGGGCGAGGAGATCGTCCACTCGAAGAACGGCCTGCTCACGACGGTCGGCTACAAGCTCGGCGACGCGCCCGTGCACTACGCGCTCGAGGGCTCGATCGCGGTGACCGGATCCCTGATCCAGTGGCTCCGCGACAATCTCGGCCTCATCTCGTCGGCGTCGGAGGTCGAGGCGCTCGCCGCGACCGTCGAGGACAACGGCGGCGCGTACTTCGTGCCCGCGTTCTCGGGCCTGTTCGCGCCGTACTGGCGACCGGATGCGCGCGGCGCGCTCGTCGGGCTCACTCGCTACGTGAACAAGGGCCACATCGCGCGAGCGGCGCTCGAGGCGATCGCGTTCCAGACCCGCGACGTCGTCGAGGCCGTCAACGCCGACGCCGGCATCGACCTGAGCGAGCTGCGTGTCGACGGCGGCGCGACGGCCAACGACACGCTGCTCCAGTTCCAGGCGGACATCCTCGGCGTTCCCGTGGTGCGTCCCGTGGTCGCCGAGACCACCGCGCTCGGCGCAGCGTATGCCGCAGGCCTCGCGGTCGGCTTCTGGTCGGGGCTCGACGAGCTCCGCGCCAACTGGCAGGAGGACCGCCGCTGGACGCCCGCCATGGACGAGGCGGAGCGGCAGCGGCTCGACCGCAACTGGAAGAAGGCCGTCACGAAGACCCTCGAGTGGGTCGACGAGGACGTCGCATAGCTCCCACCGCAGGTACGGTGGGAGGACGGGTCGGACGCATGGGGGTGCGTCCGGCCCGTTCCTCGTCGGTGCCGTCGATCGTCGGGTCGTCAGGGGCGTTCTGGGCTCGGCCGGCCGAGGCGCTTCGTCAGCAGCGCCGGAAGCTCGTCGAGCCCGCGGATACGCACGACCCCCACCGCATCGGCCTCCGCGGCATCGGCGGCCGCCGGCTCGACGCCGCGGCGATCGAGCCAGACGCCGAGCAGTCCCGCACGCGCCGCGCCGATCGCGTCGGTGCGCAGCCGGTCGCCGACGTACGCCGCGGCGGAGACGGGCGCGGTGCCGTCGAATCGCCGCAGTGCCTCCAGGAAGATGCGCGCATCGGGCTTCGCGACCCCCACGTCGCCCGAAGCGACGACATGTTCCATGCGTGCCTGCAGCGCGAGCCGTTCGACCTTCGACGTCTGGAACGCGAGCTCACCGTTCGTGATGATGCCGAACCGCACGGCCGGCAGCGCTGCGGTGATCGCGTCCAGTGCGGGCAGCGCGTCGTCGTGCAGGGTCCAGGCATCTCGATAGTGCCGGATGTACTCGCCGAACCACGCGGTGGCCGCGGCCTCGTCGAGGTCTTCGCCGAAGGCCTCGGCGAATGCCGCGGCTCGCGCACGGCGCTGGCCCTCATAGGTCAGGGAGCCCTCGAGGTAGGAGGTGTAGTGCTGCTCCTCGAGCCGGTGCCAGCGCTGCGCGGCTGCCTGCTCATCGCCCCGATATGCACGTGCGCGCATGTGACGCGCGATGCCGGTCGCGACCGCCTCGCGGTGCGCCATGAGCGTGTCGTCGAGGTCGAACAGCACGACCGGGTTCGCCGGAACCGGGCTCATCGCCCACCGCCGAGGATCGAGCGCCAGCTCTCGTCGACCCGGGGATCGACCGGCTCCGTCCGCACCGCATGCCACGCGGGCAGGGTGCCCCCGTCGCGGGTGGGCACCGTCGGCGCGATCGGCTCGATCCGGCGGAATCCCGCGGCACGCGCGACCCTGGCCGAGGCGGTGTTGCCCTCGACGGCGCGCCACATCAGCGACGTGGCGCCACGGATGCCGCCGCCCAGCACCCACTCGGAGACGGCCGTGGCGGCCTCGCTCATCAGGCCGCTGCCGCGGTGGGCGGCGCCCAGCCAGAAGCCCAGTTCGTGCTGCGCCTCGCGCACGCTGATCATGCCGAGCACCGGCCCGCCGTCGGCACCCCGGATCGCCCAGGTCAGCTCTCGGCCGCTCGCCCACGACTCGGGCACATACGATCCGAGGAATGCATCGGCGTCGGCCCTGGTGTAGGGCCACGGCGTAGTCAGGTACCGCTCGAACAACGGGTCCTGGCAGTACTCGGTCACGAGCTCGGCGTCGGCGAGGCGGGGCTCGTCGAGCATGAGCCGCGCGGTGCGGAGGATGACCGGTCGCACGCTACGCCCGGCGGGTGAAGCCGACGCGGTCGTACACCGCCGCCAGCATCTGCTCGGCCCGCTCGGTCGCGCGATCGGCGCCGATCGCGAGCAGACGGTCGAGCTCGGCCGGGTCCTCCAGCAGCTCGAGCGTGCGCGCGCGGATGGGCGTGAGTCGGTCGACCACCGCGTCGGCCACGTCCTTCTTGAAGTCGCCGTACCCGCGGCCGTCGTACTCGGCCTCGAGGTCGCCGATCGGACGGCCGGTGATGGCCGCGAGGATGTCGAGGAGGTTGGAGATGCCGGGCTTCTCGGCGGGGTCGTAGCGCACCTCCCGGCCGGTGTCGGTGACGGCACTGCGGAACTTCTTCGCCGTCACCGCGGGATCGTCCATGAGCTTCACGAGACCCGACTCGGAGACCGCGGACTTCGACATCTTGGCCGTCGGCTCCTGCAGGTCGTAGATGCGCGCCGATTCCTTGGGGATGAGGGCCTCGGGCACTACGAACGTCTCGCCGTAGCGCGAGTTGAAGCGACCCGCGAGGTCGCGCGTGAGCTCGAGGTGCTGGCGCTGGTCGTCGCCGACGGGCACGAGCTGGGTGCCGTAGAGCAGGATGTCGGCCGCCATGAGCACCGGGTAGGTGAACAGGCCCACCGTCGTGGCATCCGCGCCCTGCTTGGCCGACTTGTCCTTGAACTGCGTCATGCGGCTCGCCTCGCCGAAGCCGGTGAGCGTGCCGAGCACCCAGGCCAGCTCGGCGTGCGCGGGCACGTGCGACTGGATGAAGAGCGTCGACCGGTCGAGATCGACGCCGGCCGCCAGGTATTGCGCGGCCGTGCGGCGCACGTTGGCGTGGAGGGCCGCCGGGTCCTGCTGCACGGTGATGGCGTGCAGGTCGACCACGCAGTAGATGGGGTCGTACTCGTCTTGCAGCGCGACCCAATTGACGAGCGCGCCCAGGTAGTTGCCGAGGTGCAGGGAGTCGCTCGACGGCTGCATGCCGGAGAAGACGACGGGACGAGAGGTGGTCATGCGGTGCGGATCCTTGTCACGTGGAGTCGTGGAGTCGTGGAGTCGTGGGTCAGAGGTCGTAGTCGACCACGACCGGCGAGTGGTCGGAGAATCGCGCGTCGTACGTCGCGGCGCGGTCGATGCCGTACGAGAGGGCGAGCTCGGCGAGCGGCGCCGTGGCGAGCTGGTAGTCGATGCGCCATCCGGTGTCGTTGTCGAAGGCCTTGCCACGGAACGACCACCACGAATAGGGCCCGTCGACCTCGCCGGCGAAGCGGCGGCCGATGTCGATCCAGCCGAGGCCGCCGCCGCGGTTGTAGTCGTCGTCGCCCTCCGCGCCGACGAAGCGGTCGAAGTACGCCCGCTCCTCGGGGAGGAAGCCGGCGCGCTTGACGTTCCCCTTCCAGTTGCGGATGTCGAGCGTGCGGTGCCCGACGTTCAGGTCGCCCACGACGAGCGCGAGTTCGGAGTGCGAGGCGAGCTCGGGGAGGCGCGCCTCCATCGCGTCGAGGAAGCGGTACTTCTCGACCTGCTTCTCGGTCTCGGCCTCGCCGGAGTGGACGTAGGCGCTCACGACCGTGATGATGCGATCGCCGACCTCGTAGTCGGCCTCCAGCCAGCGCCCCGCGCTGTCGAAATCGGGTGCGCCGAGCTCGACACGGTGGATGCTCGCTCGGTTGCGGCTCGCGATCGCGACGCCGGCGCGTCCCTTCGCCGTGGCGGGGTCGTGCAGGATGTCCCAGTCGTCGCCGAGCAGCGCCTGGAGGTCTTCGGTGGAGGCGCGGACCTCCTGCATCGCGAGGATGTCGACGCCTCGGCCGTCGAGCCACTCGCCCATGCCCCGGCGGAATGCCGCCCTGACCCCGTTGACGTTGACGCTGGCGACACGGAGCGGTTTCGCTGAGGGCATGCCTCGATCCTACGGGAGCCGTCCGACGTCGCCGGGTGCGGCAGCGGGTGGGCCGGCGGCGGCCTCGAGGCGGGCGAGCTCGTCCTCGGCCTGCGAGAGCCGACGGCGAGCCGGGATCCGCCGGAACCAGCCCGCACCGGTGAGCTCGGCCTCCGCCTCACGCACGCGCACCCGGGCCGCAGTGAGCAACGCTTGTTGCTCGCGGGCGCGCTCCTCCGCGACGAGCTGCTCGGGGGTCACCCGCCGGAGCGTCTCGTTGTGGTCGAAGGCCTCGACCGCGATCCAGCTCGCGGCCACGAGGATCACGATGCCCGTGAGGCGGAACCAGAGCAGCAGGGCGATGAAGACCGCGAAGGTCGCGAGCAGCGGGTTCTTCCCGGCGCCCGTGATCACCAGTCCGCCGAGCAGCTGCAGCACCGTCAGCGCTGCCGAGCCGAGCAGCGAGCCGACCCACATCCGACGCCACGGCATGGCAGCGCCGGAGAGGAAGCGGAACAGCACCGCAAGCGCAGCGGCGTCGATGACGAACACCACCAGCATCGATCCGGCCTGGAACAGGAGGTTCGACCACACCGAGTCGGGTGAGAGGTCGAGGAGGGCCACGAGCCAGGTCCAGAGCGAGGTGGTCGCCACCGTGAGCACCGTCGCCGCCAGCAGGATGGTGCCGAACAGGAGCCCGACGATGAAGTCGCGCGTCTTCAGCAGCACGTAGGCGCGGGAGTCCTTCGGCAGGAGGAAGATGCTGCGCACCGCGATCCTCGAGTAGGTGATCCACCCGATCGCCGTCCAGATCAGGCCGGCGAGGGCGACGGCGCCCGTCCAGCCGAAGAGGCTCGTGCTCGTCGTCGCGATCGTGTAGAGATCGTCGGTCGAGATGATGCCGTCGTCGCCGATGAGCCCCGGTGCGTAGGAGTTCAGCAGGGCGATGAAGGCGTTGAGCGTCTGCGAGTCGGCGGTGAGCCAGATGCCGGCGACCGCGAACACGACGTAGACGGCGGCGAAGATGGCGAACAGGGCCTGGTAGCTCATGCCCGACGAGAGCAGGAAGCCATTGCGGGAGAGGAAGTGCCGCCACACCCGCACCGGGAACAGCGCCAGGGTGCGTTGCGTGAGGTCGTTGACCCGGCTGATCGGCTCCTCGAACCGCTCCTTGAAGGCCTCGTTGCGCGAGACCGGATGCGGCGGCGCGGTCCCCAGCGGATCGTCGTCGATCGGGGTGCGCTCGCTCACGGCTCCACACTAGCGACCCGTCGACGGGGCGGCGGATGCCGCTCGACGAGACCGCGGAGCAGCCCTCACGCCGGGCCGAAGCCAGCCCCGTCTTCGGGGGACAAATCCGAGAAATCCTTGGAGTGCGGTGGGTCACGGGGACAGACTGGCGCTGCTGACCCGTTACGCGAGCCGGCTCCCAACCCGATCCTGGAGCTGTCATGTACCCGATGAGGAATACCCGTCGCGCGCGCCATTCCATCGGAATGCGTGCCCGCGGAGGCATCCGCACCACACTTGCCGGCGCCGTCGTCGGCGCACTCGTGCTCTTCGGCGCCCCGACGCTGGCCGCCGCAGACGAGATCCCGGTGGATCCGGTCGCGACCGAGGCATCCGTCACGACGGAGCCCACGGCTGAGCCTGCCGCCGAGCCCGCCGTCCCCGACCCGGTCTCCGAGCCCGCGCCCGAACCGGCCGTCGAGCCGTCGACGCCCCCGAGGCGAGCGGCGAGGCG
>NZ_WJSP02000173.1 GCF_009720255.1 Agromyces humi
GGCGATGGTCGCCACCGCCGCCACGATCACGGCGAAGAACACCGCCGTGGAGGCCGCGTGGATGGCGACGGGGGAGTGCTCGCCGAGGCCGGTGCCGGCGATCACGCCGTTCGCGATCGCGCCGAAGATCGCCACCCCGACGGCGCTGCCCATCGAGCGCAGGAACATGTTCGCGCCGGTGACCACGCCGCGCTCCGTCCACGGCACGGACGACTGGGCGGCGATGAGCGTGGGCGAGGCGACGAGGCCGAGCCCGAGGCCGACGACGAAGCAGGCGATCGCCGTGGTCCACACGTTGGGCACCAGGGAGGCCGCGAACAGCCCGATCGCCCCGAGCACCGCGATGCCGAGGCCGATGAAGGCCGTGCTGCGGAATCCGATGCGCAGGAAGATGCGGCCCGACTGCGACGCCGAGATGGGCCAGCCCAGGGTGAGCGCCGCGACCGCGAGGCCCGAGACGATCGGGGTCGCCCCGGCGGTCATCTCGAGGAACGTCGGCACGTACGAGGTCAGGCCGATGAGCGCTGCGCCCACGCCGAACGAGATGAGCGACGTCGTGAGGATCAGGCGCCGGGAGAACACCCACAGCGGCAGGACCGGCTCGGCCGCGCGCCGCTCGATGAGCACGAAGACGACGAGCAGCAGGAGGCCGAGGGCGAATGCCCCGATGCTCTGCCACGAGTTCCACGCCCATGCCTGCCCGCCCTCGAGCACGGCGAGGATGAGCAGCGTCAGGGCGACGGTGAGCACCAGGGCGCCGGCGACGTCGATGCGGTGCTTCTGCCGCTCCACGTCCTCGTGGTAGTTGCGCACGAGCATCAGCGCGGCGATGAGGCAGAGGGGGATGTTGACGAAGAAGATCCAGCGCCACGTGAGGAACTCGGCGAACAGCCCGCCGAGCGATGGCCCGATGACGGATGACGCGGCCCACACGCTCGCGATGTAGCCCTGCACCCGTGCCCGCTCGCGCACGGTGTAGATGTCGCCGGTGATGGTGATCGACACGGGCAGCACGGCACCGGCGCCGAGGCCCTGCACGGCACGGAAGACGATGAGCGAGGTCATGTCCCAGGCCACGCCGCAGAGGATCGACCCGATGAGGAAGAACCCGATGCCGACGAGGATGATCGGCTTGCGGCCGACCGTGTCGGCGAGCTTCGAGTAGACCGGCACCGACACGGCCTGGGCGAGCAGGAAGATCGAGAACAGCCACGGGAACTGCGTGAAGCCCCCGAGGTCGGCGACGATCGACGGCACCGCCGTGGCGAGGATCGTGGCCTCGATGGCGACGAGTCCCGTCGACAGCATCAGGGCGATCAGCACCGGTCCCCGGTCGGAGCGGAATCCCACGGCGGTCTGCTCGGTCACGTTCCTCCTCGTCCGTGCGGCTCGCGGCCGGCGGTCCACGGTCGGCGCCGCGGTGGCGGCCTGCACCTCACCCTCAACGACAACGCAGCCGGCGTGCGGGCATTCCCGATCTGCCCGGCATAGGGCACGATCCGCCGCAGCGCAAGCCCTCGGGCCGGTCCCGGGTCCTTGTGTAACCTGACCACACGCATGAGTCCATCGATGCGGAGCGCGTCGAACCCGAGGCGCGCAGTGACATCAGGAGCCGACCCATGACCGACCCCATCCTCGCGGACACCCCAGCCGCGCCCGACCACTCTCGACAACGCTACGACTTCCGCGAGCACCTCGGCTCGGGCGGCATGGCCGACGTCTACCGCGCCCGCGACACCGAGCTCGGCCGCGACGTCGCGGTCAAGGTGTTCCGGGCGACCGACGACACGGTCGCCGACCTGCAACGCCGGGAACGCGAGATCCGGTTGCTCAGCCGGCTGAACCACCCCGGGCTCGTCGACATCCACGACGCGGGCACCCTTCTGCACGACGGCCAGGCCCGCCGATACGTGGTGATGCAGTACATCGAGGGGCGCTCGCTCGCACACCGCCTCGCACGTGGACCCATGACCCCGCGCCAGGTCGCCGACGTCGGCGCCCAGATCGCCGACGCGCTGAGCTACGTGCACGGGCACTCCATCGTGCATCGCGACGTGAAGCCCGAGAACATCCTCGTCGCCGACGTGCCGACGCTCGGTTACACGCTCATGGCGAAGCTCGCCGACTTCGGCGTCGCGCAGTTCATCGACGGTTCCCGCCTCACGAGCGACGGCGCCATCATGGGCACCGCCGCCTACATCTCACCCGAGCAGGCGCGCGGCGAGGAGATCGGCACGTCCAGCGACGTCTATTCGCTGGGCCTCGTGCTCCTCGAGGCGCTGCGCGGCGAGCGGGAGTACACCGGCAGTGCGATCGAGGCCGCGCTCGCCCGCCTGCACCGCCCGCCGCACATCCCCGAGGACCTGCCCGAGCAGTGGCAGTCGCTCCTCGCGGCGATGACCTCGACCGATCCCGCCGTGCGGCCGACCGCGCACGACGTCGCCGCGAGCATGCGCGACATCATCCGCGGCATGATCATCACCGGGCGCGGGAAGCACGAGAGCGGTCGAGCCCGGCCATCGCGCGCCCGCAGCGTGGCGCGGGTGCCCGAGGGCACTGCAGCGCGCGGCCGCGGAGCCGTCGTCGTGGGTGCCGCGATCCTCGGCCTCGCCGCTGCGATCACGGTGGTCGTCGGAGTCGTGGCCGGTGTCGTCGCGGTCTGACGCCGTCGAACCGGCAGCGCTCGACGCCGACCCGGCGCGGCGCGCCACCGCGTCGGCCGGAACGCGTAGCGTCATGGCCATGCTGAGACGAAAGCGCGCCCAGGTCGTCGAACCGCCGCCCGCGGCAGAGGTCACCGCCAACGCCGAGTCGGCGGGCCCCGAGGTGAAGATCCGGGCGTTCCGCATCGGGTTCGTCGGGGCGCTGGGCGTGCTGCTCGCGATCCTGCTCGGCGGGATCCTCGGGCAGCTCGGCACCGTCATCCTCTACGTCGCCCTCGCCCTGTTCCTCGCGCTCGGCCTCGACCCGGTGGTGAGCTGGATGCAGCGACGCGACATCCCGCGCTGGCTCGCGATCCTGCTCGTGTTCGTCGTCGTGATCGGCGTGTTCGTGGGGCTCATCGCCACGATCGTGCCCATCGTGGTCGAGCAGACCCAGATCCTCGTCGAGGACTGGGACTCGATCGTCGAGAACATCCAGAACAGCGACCTGGTGGGCTGGCTGAACTCGCTCGTCGGGGGAGACGCCATCCAGCAGGCCATCGACGGTGCGGGCGACTGGTTCGCCGACCCCGACAACCTCGGCGCCCTCACCGGCGGCATCCTCGCCGTCGGGGCCGGCATCGCCGGCGGATTCACGGGCGCCACGATCGTGCTCATCCTCACCCTCTACTTCCTCGCGTCGCTCGGCTCGATGAAGCGCTACGCCGCGCGATTCGTGCCGGCGAGCTCCCGGCCCGGCTTCCGGTCGGTCTCCGAGGAGATCACGGGCTCCGTCGGCCGCTACGTCATCGGGCAGGTGTCGCTCGCCGCCATCAACGGCGTGCTGAGCCTCATCTTCCTGTCGATCATCGGCGCGCCGGCGCCGATCCTGCTCGCCTTCATCGCGTTCCTGTTCTCGCTGGTGCCGCTCGTCGGCACGCTCACCGGCGCGATCATCATCTCGCTCGTCTGCCTCGCGGCGTCGCCGGTCACCGCGCTCGCCGCGGCGATCTACTACCTCATCTACATGCAGGTCGAGGCGTACGTGCTGAGCCCCCGCATCATGAGCCGTGCGGTCGCCGTGCCCGGCGCGCTCGTCGTGATCGCCGCCGTCGCGGGCGGCACGCTCGGCGGCGTGCTCGGCGCGCTCGTCGCGATCCCGGTCGCCGCGTCGCTCATCATCATCGTGGAGAAGGTCGTCTTCCCACGGCAGGACGTGCGCTAGCCACGAACGACGAAGCGGATGCCGCGGGCGACGAGCCCGCGGCATCCGCTTCGTGCATCGTGTGCATCAGGTTCGCACGAGCGACCCGCCCGCCCGCGTGCGCGAGACCGCATCGACCGTGGCCGCGAGGATCAGCACGCCGCCGGTGACCGCGTAGTTCACGCCGGCCGGCAGGTTCAGCAGGCCCAGCCCGTTCGTGATGACGGCGATGACCAGGGCGCCGATGGCCGCGTGCATGAGCCGCCCGCGACCGCCGAAGAGGCTCACGCCACCGACGACGGCCGCCGCGACACCGCTGAGCACGAGGTCGCGGCCGGCTGCGGCATCCACCGAGCCGACCTTGCTGATCGAGAAGAGCCCCGCGACGACCGACAGGCTCGAGCAGACGATGAACGCCGTCCAGCGGATCATCATCACCTTCACGCCGGACCGGCGGGCCGCCTCGGCGTTGCCGCCGATCGCGTAGATGTACCGGCCGTACTTCGTGCGATCGAGGACGAACGTGCCGATCCAGAGGATCACGAGCACGATCGGCACCACGATGGGCACGCCCTGCACGGCGCGGATGGACTGCCCTCGGTCCTGGTTGAGGATGTACACGACGACCCCGCCCAGCACGGCGATGACGCCGAGCTTGATCCAGACGAGCGAGATGGCGCGGTTCGGCACGCCGGCGCGGTTGCGACGCGAGCGGTCCCAGAACGACGTCGCGGCCGAGACGGCGACGATCACGACGAGCATGACCCAGCCGGCCCAGGTCGGGAGGTTGCTGTTCTGGATGGCGAGGATCTCGGGCACCTGCACGCGGTAGAGGCCGCCGGACCCGATGATGATGAGCTCGAAGCCCTGGAGGCCGAGGAAGAGGCCCAGCGTCACGACGAACGACGGGATGCCCACCCTGGCGACGAAGAACCCGATGAACGTGCCGATCGCGATGCCCGCCAGGAACGCGATCGCGAGCGCGACGATCCAGTTGATGCCCTGCACGTTGACCAGCACGATGAAGATGCACATCGTGACGCCGGCGGTGACACCGGCCGACAGGTCGATCTCGCCGAGCAGGATGACGAAGACCAGCGCCATGCCGAGCATGACGAGCGTGGCCGCCTGCGTCATGAGGTTCGCGAAGTTGCGCTCGGTGAGGAAGAACGGACTGAGGATCGAGAACATGATGCTGAGCACGACGAACCCGCCGATGGCGGGCAGCGCACCCATCTCGCCGCTGCGCACCCGCTGGAACCAGGCTCGCACCTGGTCGCCGATGCCGCCCTCCTGGCCGCTGCCGATGAGGTCGGCCGCGACGTAGGTCGCCGGTGCCTCGGCGACCGGGTCGTCGGCCGTCGGCGTCGTCTTCTGCGTGCTCATGCGGACGCTCCTGCTGGGGTCTTGGTGCCGGTGATGTACCCGACGACGTCGTCGCTCGTGGTCTCGCTCGTCTCGAGGGAGGCGACCATCTGGCCGAGGTAGAGCACGTTGATGTGATCGGCGACGGCGAAGACGTCGACGAGGTTGTGGCTGATGATGATGACCGCGACGCCCTGCTCGGCGAGGCGCTTCACGAGGTTCAGCACCTGCTCGGTCTGGGCGACGCCCAGGGCTGCGGTCGGCTCGTCGAGGATGACGACCCGCGCCTTCTTCAGCACCGCACGCGCGATGGCCACGGTCTGGCGCTGGCCGCCCGAGAGGGAGGACACCTTCTGCCGCACCGACTTCACGGTGCGCACCGAGAGCGAGCGGAGGGTGTCGGATGCCTGCCGCTCCATGCGTCCCTCGTCGAAGGTGCCGAACTCGGTCTCCTCGCGGCCGAGGAACATGTTCTGCACGATGTCGAGGTTCTCGCAGAGCGCGAGGTCCTGGTAGACGACCTCGATGCCGAGGCGGGAGGCCTCGCGCGGCGTGTGCAGGGCGACCTCCTGCCCTTCGAACTTCACGCTGCCGGCGTCGTAGGGCTGCACGCCGGCGAGGCCCTTGATGAGGGTGGACTTGCCCGCCCCGTTGTCGCCGACGAGCGCGGTGACCTTGCCGGGGTAGGCCTTGAGGTCCACGCCCTTGAGCACGCTGACCGGGCCGAAGCTCTTGACGACTCCGCTCAGCTCGATGATGGGCACGTCCATGCCGGGTTCCTTTCGACGGCGCTGTCTGGCTCTCAGTGTGGCACTCGCCGGCTCGCGCCGGCAGAGGGGTTCGGGGCCCCGACCACGGCGGTCACGCCGCGGCCGGGGCCCCGAGGGTGGAACGGGTTACTCGATGCCGTACTCGCCGCACTTCGCGGCGACCTCGCCCTGGCAGAGCTCGGCCGGGTCGGCGTCGCCGGCGTCGACGACGTCGACCACCTGGTCGGGCCCGACCAGCTGGGGCGTCACCGCGATGTAGGGCGTGCCGTCCTCGAGCTCCTGGTCGGCCGTCGGGGTCTCACCCTCGAGCAGCTTGGTGGCGAGGTCGATCGCGGCGTCGGCCTCGAGCTTGATCGGCTTGTAGACCGTGGCGGTCTGCTTGCCGAGCAGCACGTTCTGCAGGCCCGCGATCGAGGCGTCCTGGCCGGAGACCGGAACGACGAGGCCGTTCTTGTCGAGGACCGTGATGACGCCGGCGGCGTTGGTGTCGTTGGCCACCCACACCGCGTCGACCTTGCCGCCGAGCGAGGTGAGGGCCTGCTCGAAGTTCGTCGCCGACTTCTCACCGTCCCAGACGCCCGGGGGCTCGGCGGCCGGCGAGATGCCGGCTGCCTCCATGACCTCGACGGCGCCGTCGTGGAACATCTTCGCGTTGCCGTCGGTCGGGTCTCCGCCCATGTAGACGACGACCGAGCTCGCCGGGTCCTTGCCGGCGGCCGCGAGGCCGTCGACGATGGACTGGCCCTCGAGCCGGCCGACCTCTGCGTTGTCGAACGACACGTAGTAGTCGACGCCGTCGATCGGGCGGTCGTAGGCGATGACGGGGATGCCCTCGCCCTTGGCCTTGGCCGCTACCGCGGCGCCGGCGCCGTTGTAGTCCACGAGCAGCATCACGCCGCAGCCCTTGCTGAGCTGCTGGTCGGCGATGGTGGCGTACTTGTTGACATCGCCCTGAGCGTTCTGGATGTCCGTCTCGAAGCCGGCGGCCGTGAGGCCGTCCTCGAGGTAGGGACGGTCGTTGTTCTCCCAGCGCGGCGATGACGCGGCGTCGGGGAGGATGACGCAGGCGCGCGTCGCTGCTGCGTCGCCTCCGTCGCTCTCTCCGCCGCTGCCGCCGCTCGAACAACCTGCCAGCAGCAACGCCGAGACACCGACGAGCGCTGCAGTAGAGACCAATGAAGGTGTCTTCATGGCTCTCCCCTTCTGTGATTGAGGTCGACCCCTCGGGGGTTCCGCCGTCATCCTTGGCGGCGGCACAGCCATGATGACGCATTTGTCGTGCTGCGGAACAAAACGGTTGATAACGCTTCCGTAACTTACTGACGTGTCAGTAAGTGGGAAAGCGGTACCCGCGGCCGAATGCGCGGGAGCGCTCTCACGGCACGCCCCCGGAATGGGGGCACGACGGGGCGCGCAGCCGTGTGTGACGCGCCGGCGCGTCCGCCGCGGCATCCGTCCCGCGGGATCCGCGCACGTCATCCGTGCCGTATCAGAACCAGATGCTCAGGTGCGGTGTTCGCTCGGCCGCGAACAGCTGGTCGGCGAAGGCGACCGACCGCGGTGCCGCCTCGACGATGCGTCCGGCGCGGGCCAGCACCGAGGGCCGCACGCCGCCGAGGTA
>NZ_WJSP02000174.1 GCF_009720255.1 Agromyces humi
TGCCCGCTTCGCGGACTTCACGAGTTTCTGGCACTTCGTCACCCATGACGTCACCGAACCGGATGCTGCAGGGTCGAGGATCCCGGCGGTATCGGCGACCACCTTCTCGGACCGTTTCACCTGCTCTTCAGCGGCGGTGGTGGGCTCGTCGCAGATGAGGAGTCGCGGTGAGCTGGTGAGCGCGCCGGCGATCATGACCCGTTGCAGCATGCCGCCCGACAGCTCATGCGGGTACTGGTGCATGTGCTCCTCGGGTCTCGGCAGGCGCACGGCGCGCAGGAGCTCGACGGCGCGGGCCTCCGCCTCGGCGCGCGATCGTCCGTCGACGAGCCGGAGCGTCTCGGTGAGGTGGTCGCCGATGCTGCGCATCGGGTTGATGCCCGCGCGAGGGTCCTGGAAGACCATGCCGGCGTTCGAGCGCCGCAGTGCGAGCAGGTTCCCGATCGGGGCGCCGAGCACCTCGCGACCGTCGAGTCGCACGGACCCGGCGGTGGTCGCGCCCCGCGGCTGCAGGCCGATCACCGAACGCGCCGTGAGGGACTTGCCAGAGCCAGATTCACCGACGAGGCCCACCGTCTCCCCCTTCGCGACGTGAAGGGAGACGCCGTCCAGCAGGCGGGCCCCGCTCGGCAGGTCGAGCGTGTAGTCCGAGATGTCGAGCAGCGTCATGCGGGGGTTCCTCCTCCGATGCGGTCGGAGAGCTCCTCCCCGATCACGTTCACGGCGACGACGGCGATGACCACGGCGACCGCCGGCACGATCGCGGGCAGGAAGTGCCCGCCGAGCAGCCCGGCCTGGGCCTCGTTGATCATGGCGCCCCATTCGGCCGTCGGCGCCTGCACGCCGAGGCCGAGGAACGACAGGGCGGCGAGCTCGGCCAGCACGTAGCCGAAGTTCAGCGTGGACTGGGCGCCGACGATCGGGGTCACGTTGGGCAGCACCCGACGCGTCGCGATCCAGCCGCCCGAGAAGCCCTGCACCCGGTAGGCCGAGACGTAGGGGCGGCTCCGCTCCGAGGCGACGAGCGAGCGGGTGAGCCGCGCGACGAACGGCGCGTACGCGATGCTCATGGCGATCACCGGGGCCACGAGCCCCTTGCCGAACAGCGCGACCGCCATGATCGCGATGAGCAGCGACGGGAACGCGAACACTACGTCGAAGATGCGGCCGAGCACCGAGTCGACCCAGCCGCCGCGCCAGCCCGCGAGCAGCCCGAGCAGGATGCCGATGATCGTGGAGGAGATCACCACGATCAGGGGTGCGAGCAGCGCCGTGCGTGCGCCGTACATCATGCGGCTCAGGATGTCGCGGCCGAGCGCGTCGGTGCCGAGCCAGTGCGCCGACGACGGACTCGCGTACACGGCGGCGAGGTCGACCTGGTCGGGATCGTACGGGGCGATCCACGGCGCGAGGATCGCCGCGAGGGTCAGCGCACCGAGGGCGGCGAGGCTGATGAGGTAGGCCGTGTTCGCCGGCCGGGCACGCGGGGCGCGGAGCACCTCGAGCGCGAGGGTCGGGGTGGTCATCTGGCACCAGCTCCTGCGGCGGACCGGGGGTCGATCCAGGGCTCCAGGAGGTCGACGATCGCGTTCACCACGACGAAGGCGAGCACGACGAGCAGCACGATCGCCTGCACGACGGGGAAGTCGAGCCGGTCGACGGACTGCACGAGCAGCGAGCCGATGCCCGCCAGGCCGAACGCCGCCTCGACGATCGAGCTCGCGACGAGGAGGCCGGCGACGAGCACGCCGCTGACCGTGAGGATGGGCCCGATGGCGTTGCGGAACACGTGCCGGCGCACCACGGTGGCGCGTCCGAGCCCCCGGCTGGTGGCGACCTCGACGTGCTCCCGGCCGAGCTGGTCGACCATCGACGACCGCGTCACCTTGCCCACGAGCACCACGAACACGACGGCCAGCGCGATCGACGGCAGCACCAGGTGGTACACCGTGTCGAGCACTCCGCCGTCGCCGGAGCCGAACGACGGGAACCAGCCGAGCTGCACCGCGAACACCGCGATGAGCACGATCGAGCCGACGAACGACGGGATGGCGCCGAGCACGGTGAGGCCGATGAGCACTCCACGATCGACGATGCGCCCCCGGTTGAGGGCGGCCACGATGCCGCCCACCAGCCCGACCACCGCGATCATGAGGCCCGCCATGACCACCAGGCCGAGCGTGACGGGCAGCCGCTCGCCGATCACGGCGGCCACGTCCTGGCGGTACTGCAGCGACCGGCCGAAGTCGCCGTGCAGGACGCCGGCGAGCCACTGCACGTACTGCTGCCACGGCGGAAGGTCGAGCCCGTACTGGGTGGTCACCTGCGCGATCGCCTCGGGCGAGGGCTTCCGCCCACGCAGCAGGAACGTCACCGGATCGCCCGGGACCAGGAACCGCGAGAAGAACACGAGCAGCGAGGCCAGGAACAGCGTGAGGAGGAGGCCGCCGAGCTTGCCGGCCACCCGGCGGGCGGCGGTCATGGGGTGACCGCCGCTCGGCCGGTCGGGCCATGCTGCCGACGGATGCCGCTACCGGGCGCCAATGGTCGCCGCCCACGGGTAGTAGAGGAAGGCGATCGACGGGGCGACGCCCGTGACGCGCTCGCCCAGGAACAGCGGCATCGGGCCGGTGTACAGCGGCAGCCAGGGCAGCTGCTCGTTGGCGATCCGCTGCGCCTCGGCGGTCTTCTCCGAGCGGGCGGCGGGGTCGTCGATCCCGATCGCCTCGTTCACGACCTGGTCGAACTCGGAGTCGGACCACTCGCCGTAGTTGCTGAACTCGCCCGTGCGCAGCACGCTGTACATCTCGAGCGGGTCGGGGCTCGAGAGGTACCACGACGTGTAGAAGAGGTCGACGCCCTCCCGAGCGCTCGGGTCGGAGAACAGGGCCGTGTAGGCGCTCGGGGTCACCGTCTCGATCGTGGCCTTCAGGCCGATCGACTCGGCGGCGGCCGCCGTCGCCTGCGCGATCACGTTGAAGTCGCTGCTGATCGGCGCGGTGGCGAACACGATCTCCTCGCCGACCGCGCCGGCGTCCTCGACGAGCTGCTTGGCCGCGGCCAGGTCGTACGGGTACGCCTCCAGGTCGTCGAAGGCCTCGCCGAGGCCCGCGTCGCTGGCTCCGACCCAGACCGACTCCGTCGTGAGGGCATCGGTGACCTCGCCGTAGCCCTTGGCCGCGGCCGAGACGATGCCCTCGCGGTCGAGCGCCATGAGCAGCGCCTTCCGCACGTCCACGTCGCCGAGCGGCCCGTCGAGGTCCGACACGATGAGGCTCGACACGGCCGTGCTCATGCCGAACAGCATGTCGCCGACGCTCGAGTTCTCGAGCTGCGGCACCGCCTCGAGCGGCACCATCCAGCCGCCGTCGACCTCGCCCGAGGCCAGCGCGTTCACGCGGGCATTGGCGTCGTTCATGAAGAGGAACTGCACCTCGCCGGACTTGGCGCGCAGCGACTCGTCCCAGTAGTCCTCGTATCGGGTGAGCGTGATGCGCTCCCCTGCCTTCCACTCGGTCAGGCTGAACGGACCGGTGCAGTTCACGCCGCCCGTCGAGTTGCCGTAGTCGGCGCCCGCCTCCGCGAGCGTGGCGGCCGACTCGATGACGCCGGCCGAGCCACCCATCGCGAGGTTGAACTGCGAGTCCGCGGATGCCTCGGTCACGGTGACCTCGCGGTCGCCGGTCTGCTCGATCGAGGTCACGTTCTGGTACACCGAGTACCAGGAGGAGCCGACCGCCGGGTCGAGGTGGCGGCTCATGGAGGCGACGACGTCGGCGGCCGTCAGCGGCGTGCCGTCGTGGAAGGTCACGCCGTCGCGGATCGTGTAGACCCAGGTCGTCGGCGTGGGATGCGCGAACGACTCGGCGAGCGCCGGGGTGAGCGTGTAGTCGGGGTTCAGCCGCAGCAGCGACTCGCAGACGTTGGCGAGCACCTGGTTGTCGGAGTAGTCGAACGCGTAGGCGTAGTCGAGCGAGTACGGCTCCGCGTAGCTCACCCAGGAGAAGGAGTCGAGGTCGCCCGACGGGGCATCCGTCTGGGCGGTGAGCTCGAAGTCGGGGTGGGCGGGCGCCTCGGCCTCAGGCGGGGTGCAACCGGTCAGGGCGAGCGCGGCGCCGAGGGTGCCGGCGACGGCGACGAGTCGGCGGATGCCCCGGGGCCGGCAGTCGGGCGAGGTGCGGTGCTGGGAATCGGACATCGTGCGCTCCTCAGGTTCAGTCGTTGCGGTGGTGGACGAGCTCGCCCTCGACCCACGTCGACGTCACCGTCGAACGGTGGATCTCCTCGGCGGGCACCGAGAACGGGTCGGGGTCGAGCACGACGAGGTTCGCCAGGTAGCCCTCGCGGACATACCCGGTGTCGTGGTCGCGGTGGTTCACGTAGGCGGAGCCGGAGGTGTACGCCGCCATCGCCGTGGCGAGGTCGAGCCGCTGGTGGGCGCCGCCGAGCGGCTCGGCTTCATGGCCGGGAACGACGCGGTTCACGGCGACGTGGATCGCGTCCATGGGATCGGCGCTCGACACGGGCCAGTCGCTGCCGGCGGCGAGGCGCGCACCGTGACGCACGAGGTCGCCGAACGGGTACTGTCGCGCCTCGGCGCCGTCCTGCAGGAAGGGCAGGGTCAGCTCATCGATCTGGTCCTCGTGGGTGGCCCAGAGGGCCTGGAGGTTCGCGACGGCGCCGAGCTCGGCGAAGCGGGCGGTCTCCGCCTCCTCGACGACCTGCAGGTGGGCGAGGTGATGCCGTCCGTCGGTGTCGCCGTTCGCGGCCCGAGCCGCGTCGAGGGCGTCGAGCGCCTCGCGCACGGCCCGGTCGCCCAGCGCGTGGAAGTGCACCTGGAAGCCCTCGGCGTCGAGCGCCGTGACGTAGCGCTGCAGCAGTTCGGGGTCGACGAACGAGAGCCCGTGGTTGTGCGTGTCGTGGCCGTGCACGTCGCGGTACGGCGTGAGCATCGCGGCGGTCTGGTTCTCGGCCACGCCGTCGACCATGATCTTCGTCGTGCCGAGCGAGAGGCGGTCCTCGTGCCCGAGTGCGGCGATCGCCTCGCGACGGGCGGCCATCTCGCCGACCTGCTCGATGCCGCGGTCGCGGGCCCACCACTGGGCGCCGACGACGTGCACCACGAGCTCACCCTCGGCCAGCGCCCGGCGGTACGCCTCGAGCGGGTCGGGGACGACCCCCGAGCCGCCGCCGACCATCGCGTCCTGCCACCCGGTGACGCCGAGCGCAAGGAGCTCGCGCTGCGCGCGCAGGAGACCCGCATAGACCAGTTCGGGATCGAGGGCCGGGCGCACGCCGTCGAACAGGTCGCCGGCACCCTCGTGAAAGGTGCCGGCCGGTGCGCCGTCGGCCTCTCGCTCGATGCGGCCGTCGGCCGGGTCGGGCGTCGACGCGTCGATCCCGGCGAGGCGGATGGCGGCCGTGTTCGCCCAGGTGCTGTGGTGATCGCGGCTGAGCAGCAGCACCGGGCGGTCGGGCACGGCCGCGTCGAGCAGTGCACGCACCGGCGCGCCGCCCGGGTAGTGGTCCATCGACCAGCCCCCGCCGAGGATCCACGGCTCGTCGGGGTTCGCCGCCGCATACGCCCGGACCCGGATGACCGTGTCCGCGGCATCCGTCGCCTCGGTGAGGTTGCACTGCAGGAGCTCGACCCCGCCGCCGACGGGGTGGATGTGCGCGTCCTGGAAGCCGGGGCCGAGCAGCGCGCCGTCGAGCTGCACGACGCGGGTCAGATCGCCGACGAGCGCGCTCGCCTCGGCGTCGGGGACCACCGCCGTGATGCGTCCGGCAGTGATCGCGACGGCGTGGCCGTGCAGCGGTCGTCCGGTGCCGGTGAACACCGGGCCTCCGGTGAAGAGCAGGTCTGCGGGCACGTCGCCCTCGCTTCCTCGTCGAACGTGTGGGTTGCGGCGACTGTAGTTGCGTGGCGGCACGTCTGTCAACAGTGTTGACATCGCTGTTGACCGACTCGTTATGCTGGAGGCGCAGCCGCTGCCGCGCCCCCTGCACCTGCACCGAGGCCGCGGGCGTGGCAGCATGGCCCTGAGACGACCGGGAGCGACACCGATGACGACAGCGACGCGATCCGACGGCGCCCGTGCGGGGCGCAGCGGCAAGGCGCGCCTCGACCGCCGCGCCATCGTGGCCGCCGGCCTCAGGCTCGCCGCACAGCCGGGCACGACCGCGGTGTCGGTCCGCGACCTCGGCACCGAGCTCGGCGCCGATCCCACGGCGATCTACCGCCACTTCCGCGGCAAGGACGACCTCATGCGGTCGCTCCTCGACGAGGTCATCGGCATGAGCCTCGATCGAGTGGATGCCGCAGCCGACGACTGGCGCGGGCGCCTCACGCAGCTGGCGGTCGCCACCCTGGACCTCTTCGCCGTCTATCCCGCGATCGGCGTGGAGGCGACCGTGCTGACCACGAACGGGCCGCACGAGCTCGACATCATCGAGTTCATGCTCGACTCCTTCGCCCGAGCAGGACTCGACGGCGACGACCTCGTCAACCACTACGCGCTCATGGCGTCGCACGTGATCTCCAGCGCAGCCGGCATCGCCCGCAGCCGGAGCGAGCGCGGCACTGCGCCGTCGGCGCCCAGCCCGTGGATCGAGAGTCCGCTGCTGGTCGACCCGGCGCAGCATCCGCTCATCGCCGACGTCGGCCCGCGGCTGCGCGCGCTCGACGACCGCGACCTGTTCCTGCTCGGCGTGGAATCGGTGCTCGACTCCGCCGAGCGAACGGCCGCCGCGGGCGTGCGCTGATCCGACACGCCGAACGACCCGGCGCGTGCGTGCTTTCATGCGATCTCGATGATGCCGCCGCCACGAGAGGGAGGTGCAATGAGGTGCGGCCTCACGGCCGCAGCATCCGGTTCCACCAGCGGTGAAGGGATCCATCATGTCCGATCTGCCCGACGACGACGCGCCCGTGCTCGACCTGCTCGCGCGAATGACCGCCGACTCGCTCGACGCGTCGACCCTCGACCCCGAGACCCTGGTGCTCGTGCGCATCGCGGCACTGGTCGCGGTCGACGCCCCGCCGGTCTCCTACGCGCTCAACCTGGAGGTCGGGGGCGAGGTCGGCCTCGACGCCGAGGACCTCCGGGGCGTGCTCACCGCGATCGCGCCGATCGTGGGCACCGCCCGGATCGCCTCCGCCACCGGCAACATCGTGAAGGCGCTGGCCGCCGAGATCGAGCTGGAAGACCTCGAGATCGCCCTCGAGGAGGAGATCGAGGCCGAGGAGGACGGGCTGACCTGACCCAGTACCCGCAGATCACCCGGCCGGGGTCGCTCGCATCGAGCGGCCCCGGTCGCCTGCGTCAAGCTCGGGGCAGGCGAGGGCGCCGACGACTCCAGGCCACGCCGATGAGGCAGAGCGCGCCGCCGATGAGGCCGAGCAGCGTCGGCAGCTCACCGAGCAGGAGCCACGAGAGCACCACCACGATGGCCGGCACCGCGAGCGTGGCCGACGCCGTGGCACCGGCCGAGCTGCGCTGCAGCACGTAGGCCCACAGCACGAACGCGACGGCCGAGGGGAAGACGCCCAGGTAGACCATCGCGAGCCCCGCGGGCGTCGGCGCTGCCGCGACCTCG
>NZ_WJSP02000175.1 GCF_009720255.1 Agromyces humi
GCGAGGCGAAGCCGTCAGCCGCGAAACGGCGGGCGCGGGCGACGATGCCGGGGGCGGCCTTGTGCTGGCCCCCGCCGTGGCCGAGGAGGATGAGCGGGCGCGGGTCGTGATCGCCGGCCGGCGTCCACAGGACGCCCGGCACGTCGCCGATCGTGAAACGTCGTTCGATGAGCCCGTCGTCGACGGTCTCGGAGGTGAACTGCATGGTGCTGCCTTTCGGATGCGTCAGGGACGCTCCGCGGCTGCCGATGCGGCTAGGCCGTGTCTCGAGGGAGCGCCCACGTGGTCTGCATGTTGATGGGTCTCACCTCCTCGGTCCGGTCGTCGTGCAGCATACCCGCTCTCCGGCTCCCGCACTCCGGGCCTCGAGCCATAGACTGACCACCGCGAGCCGCCGCTCGCACCCACCCCGCGTCGGAGCGGCGGGAGTCAGGGGCTGTCGGCTCCAGGCAAGGGGACACGGATGGCGGGCTTCGCGGCGTGGCTCTTCGGCCTCCGTGTCCAGCAGCCCCGCGAGTACCGCCGGCTCATGCGCATCCGTCGCCGGGTGTACACGCCCGTCGCCCGACTCGACGCCGAGATCATCCGGTCGGCGGAGCCGATTCCGTTCGAGGAACTCGACCGGGCCCGATTCCGTCCGCTTCGACCCGGCACCCACTGGGGCAAGGTGTTCGACTGCGCCTGGCTGCGCATCACGGGCGACGTGCCGACGGGGGTCGAGCACCCTGTGGTCATGCTCGGCATCCGGGGCGAAGGCCTCGTGCATTCGCCGCACGGCGAGCTGCTCGACTCCGTGAGCACGGTCTTCCAGCAGGGCGACCTGCCGCAGAGCGGCGGCGGACGCTACCGGCCCGTCCAGAACGTCGACACCTCGACCGGGAGGGTCGACCTCTTCGTCGACGTCACCTACAACGGCTGGATCCTCTACGAGGTGGGCCGCGCGGTCTACCACGGCGCCCACCTGGCCACCCGGGACGACGAGGCGTACGCGCTCTTCTACGACTACCTCACGCTCCTCGTGCTGGCCGGTGCCACCGAGGACGCCGCACTCGAGGCCGACCTGCGGCGCGCGCTGGACGACGCCTACCGCCGCTTCACCGCGAGCGACGTCGCCGGAGCGCGAGCGGCCCTCGCCGAGCACCTCTCGGCTCCGTCGACGAGCGAGTTCGTCTACAGCGCCGTCGGACACGGCCACCTCGACATGGCGTGGCTGTGGCCGCTGCGCGAGACACGGCGCAAGGCCGCGCGCACCTACGTCCGCGCGCTCAACGCGGTGGACCGACGTGATGACTACATCTACGGCACGTCGCAGCCGCAGCAGATGGCGTGGATGCAGCAGCGGCATCCGGCGCTCTTCGATCGGATGCGGCGGGCCGTCGCCGACGGACGCATGGAACTGCAGGGCTCGTTCTGGGTCGAGCCCGACACGAACCTGCCGTCGGGCGAGTCGCTCGTGCGGCAGGCGCTCGTCGGCCGCCGGTTCCTCCGGGAGGAGTTCGGGCTCACCGATGAGCAGCTGCGCCTCTGCTGGCTGCCCGACACCTTCGGATACAACGGCAACCTGCCGCAGATCCTCCGGGGTACCGGGATGGACTGGTTCCAGACCATCAAGCTCGCGTGGAACACGGTCAACGACTTCCCGCACCGCACCTTCCACTGGCAGGGCATCGACGGGTCCACCGTGCTCGTCCACATGCCACCCGAGGGCGACTACAACAGCCGTGGGGCGGCCGACAACCTGCTCACCGGCCTGAAGCAGTACCCCGAGATCGCACTGAACACGGCGCTCCTCGTCTACGGCTCGGGCGACGGCGGCGGCGGACCGAACGAGATCCACCACGAGGTCACGGGGCGTGAGCGGAACCTGCGCGGCCTTCCCAGGGTCGAGTACTCCTCGGCCGGCGACTTCTTCCGCTCGCTCGAGCAGCGCGAGATCCCCCACACCCACGTCGGCGAGCTCTACCTCGAGACGCATCAGGGCACCTACACGACGCAGGGGCGGATCAAGCGCCTCAACCGCCTGGTCGAGCGCAAGCTGCACGAGGTCGAGGCGCTCGCGGTGCTTGTGGAGGACGACAGCAGGCCCGTGCTGGAGCAGCACTGGCGCGACGTGCTGCTGCACCAGTTCCACGACATCCTGCCCGGCTCGTCGATCGCCCGTGTCAACCGCGAGGCGATCGAGACCTACGAGCGCATTGGGGCGGCGCTCGACGACTACGCCGACGAGCTCGTCGGCCGCCTGCCGCGCCGGCCGGGAACGGCCACCGCCGTGAACCTGACCGGCCTGGCCCGGAGCGAGTTCGTGAAGACGGATGAGGGCTGGTTCCACGCCGAGGTCCCGTCGTACGCCGCGGCGCCACTGGCAGCGGCCCGGGAGCAGCCCGACCTCGTCTCCTCGGAGGACACGCTCGGCAACGGGATCCTCACGCTGGGGTTCGACGCCGCCAGCGGCGAGATCGTCTCGTGCCGCGGCAGCGACGGCGCGGAGCTCGCCGGCGGCGGCCTCAACCGGCTCGTCGTGCACACGGACCCCTACGTGTGGCCGTTCAACGCGTGGGACATCAAGGCCGACTACGTCGGGAAGACCCCGCGCACGCTCCGGGTCAGCCACGTCGAGTCCACGGTCGACGGTCCGGTGGCCGTGCGCCGCCAGGTGCTCCGTGGACGCGGCGTCACGATCGACCAGCGCATCGTGCTCGAGGCCGGCAGCGACGTCGTGCGGTTCGAGACCGAGGTCGACTGGCACACGCGGCACCGGATGCTGCGCGCGGAGTTCCGGCCGGTCCACTACGGCGAGACCGTGCAGTGCGAGATCCAGTTCGGTCACATCGAGCGGGTGACCACCGAGCGCGACGCCGTCGAGAAGGCCCAGTTCGAGGTCTGCGCGCACAAGTGGATCGCCACCGAGGATGCCGGCGGCGGGTTCGCACTGCTCAACGACGGCAAGTACGGGCACCGTGCCAAGAACGGCCTGCTGAGCCTCAACCTGCTGCGCTCCCCGACGTTTCCCGACAAGACGGCCGACCGCGGCATCCACCACTTCACCTACGCGTTCTGCCCGTTCGAGCGCGGCGATCTCGCCAAGGTGGTGCGCGAGGGCTACCGGCTCAACAACCCGCTGCGGATCACCGACGGTGTGGCGTTCGACAGCCTGGTCGGTGTCGACGAACCGGGCGTCATCGTCGAGACCGTGAAGCGGGCCGAGAACGGCAACGGCGTGGTGCTCCGGCTGTACGAGAGCCTCGGGCGTCCGACCACGGTGACACTCCGGGTCGACCGGGCGTATCGTGCGGCGCACGAGACCGACCTGCTCGAGCGACCTCGCGATGCGGCCGACCTCGATCGGATCGACTTCGGGCCGTTCGAGATCAAGACGATCCTGTTGGAGGACTGAGCGTTGACGGCAACGGCGAACCAGGGCGCGACCGAGGACGTCGTCCCTCCGAGACGGCAGCGGACGGCCGTGATCACGGCGGGATTCGGCCAGAACATCGTGCTGACCACGGTGTCGACGTTCATCCTCGTCTACCTGCTGCAGTACGCGGGGATCAGCACGGCCGGACTGGCGGTGGTGACGATCATCATCACGGTCTCGAAGGTCGTCGACGCGATCCTCGACCCGGTGATGGGCAGCATCATCGACATGACCCGCACCCGTTGGGGCAAGCTCCGCCCGTACATCCTGTTCTCCGCCGCGCCCGTCGCACTGCTCTCGGGACTCCTCTTCACGGTGCCCGACACCGCCGAACCACTGAAGCTCGTGTACTTCGGCGTCTGCTACGTGCTGTGGAGCCTCGCCTACACGGTGTGCGACGTGCCGTTCTGGGGTCTCATCGGCTCCGCCTTCGCCGACCCGGCCGAGCGCACGCGGGTGATCGGAATGGTCCGCGCCTTCGGAGCCATCGCGCTCGGACTCGCGACGCTCGGGATGCCGTGGGTGGCTCGCCTCCTGAGCTTCGGACCCGAGACCACGAGCAGCGGATGGTCCCTGGCCGTGTTCATCACGTCGTTCCTCGGCATGGGGGTGTTCCTGCTCGCCTTCTTCTTCACCCGCGAGCGACGTACCTCGGCCGCGTCCACGGGGCTCTCCCTGCGTCAGCTCGTGACCACGTTGTTTCGCAACACCCCGTTGCTCATGGTGCTGCTCGGTTCCGTGCTCGGCTTCGGGCGGTTCATCGTCCAAGCGGGCGGCGCCGTCTTCGTGGTGATCGCGTACGGGAACGAGGGCACCTTCACCCTCGTCGGTGCCGCGATCATCCTGGGCATGGTCGTCTCGTCGTTCTCGACGCCCCTGCTGCTCCGCCGGCTCTCGGGGCGTGCGCTCATCGTGGGCAGTTCGCTCGTCGCCGCCGTCCTGTACGTCGCCATGTACCTGGTCGGCTTCGAGAACCTCGCCGCGATCCTGGTGTTCATCTTCCTGACCGGCCTCACCCTCGGGATCTTCCTCGTCACGCAGGCGACGATGATCGCCGACTCGGTGGACGACGCGGAGCGCCGCCTCGGGGTGCGCAACGACGGCATCTCCTTCGCCAGCCTCACCTTCGCCACGAAGATCATGAACGCGCTGGCCGTGCTCGTGTTCGGGGCGTTCGTGGTGATGGCGGGGTACGAGGCCGGCGTGACGGTCACCCCTGAGATGCAGAACACCGTCTTCGTGGCGATCACGCTCGTGCCGGCGGCCAGCTGCCTGCTCTCGGCGGTCCCCTTCCTGTTCTATCGGCTGGGTGCGCCAGCGGCGGCCCGTCCGGACACGATGGACTGACCTCTGCCGTTGTCGCAGCGACCGCGGATGGCCGGCGGCGGCAGCGATCCCGTTGCACGCGGCCCGCAGATGCAGAAGATCCCGGCCTCGTTCGAGACCGGGATCTTCTGTCTTGGTTGCGGGGGCAGGATTTGAACCTACGACCTCTGGGTTATGAGCCCAGCGAGCTACCGAACTGCTCCACCCCGCGACGCTGACTCCCCTGCGGCAGTCATTCCTTGCGATATGCCTGATCAGCTCGGGATTGCTCGATCGGGCTGATCGCGACGACGGTTTCAGTCTAGCGGACGATTCGAGTCTGTTCTGACCGCCTCGATCGCCGCTGAGACGCTCTTGCGCCGAGTTCTCGCCAAGTGATCGAATCTTCTCCAACCCCACCCGCCCGCTCCGCCTGCCGCGGATCGGGCGTGCGTGTCCCGGACTCGGCGTCAACCCGTTGATCGGCGCCGGGCACTGCCGCACGCTGAAGGTATGCAGACGGTATCGGTGACGGAAGCCAGGCAGACATTCGCGTTACTCGTCGACGCGATCGAGCAGGGCAACGACCCGGTGGTGATCACGCGGCGCGGCGACGCGGCGGTCGTGCTGATGTCGTTCGAGATGTTCGAGGAGTTGCGCTCGTCGCACCGTGCCGACCCGTGATCGCCGCGCTCATCCCATCAGGAACCGCTCGCACCCGACGAATGGAAGTCTCAGCACGCTTGCGGCGGAGGGTGTCAACCCGGTTGCTCGACCGGCGACCGGCCGATGGACTCGGAACACCTACCAAGGAGGACGCGTGGACCCGCAGGCACGGCAGCAGAGACTCGCTGGTTCCGACCAGCAGACGGGGCCGGGGTCCGGTCACCGTGTCATCCCTGCGTCTGGCGCCGGAACCGCGTCGAGCGGAGTATGCGCCCATCCCGTGAAACGGGACGGTGGAATGGAGTGACCGTCTCTATCGGCACGTCGGGCTGGGGCTATGACCACTGGGAGTACGTGCTGTACGAGCCCGGGCTGCCGCCTCGAGATCGCCTCGACCGCTATGTGTCCGCGTTCTCGACCGTCGAGCTCAATGCGTCGTTCTATCGCTGGCCGAGCGATCGGTCGTTCCGGTCCTGGCGCGGTCGGCTCCCCCACGACTTCGCGATGTCGGTGAAGGCTCCTCGCGGACTGACGCACGCCCGCAAGCTGTACGGCGCGGAACCATGGCTCGAGCGAATGGCGGAAGGTTGGCACGCGCTCGGCGACCGCCGCGCGGTGATGCTCGTGCAGCTCCCGCCGTCGCTTGCCCGGGACGACGCACGCCTCGCGTACTTCCTCGAGCGTGTTCCGGAGTGGACGCAGGTCGCGGTCGAGTTCCGGCATCCGAGCTGGCACGTCGACGAGGTGTACCGACTGCTCGAGGTCAACGACACGGCGTACTGCGTGATGAGCGGCGCCGAACTCCCATGCATCCTCCGTGCCACCTCACGCGTCGTCTACGTGCGGATGCACGGCCCCGACCATCGACACCTGTACGGCGGGTCGTACTCCGACCAGGATCTCGCGTGGTGGGCGGACCGGATCCGGGAGTGGGACGGTGGAGGCCACGAGGTGTTCGTGTACTTCAACAACGATGGGGGCGGTAACGCGGTTCGCAACGCATGGCGGCTCCAGGAATTGCTCGACGCCTGACGCGCCGCGGAGGCACGGTGTGCAGCCGGGTCACGGAACAGCGCGAGGCGACGCTGCTTCACCGGCGCCAGCGTCGCGTCATCGGATACCGTCCGGATGATGCATCCGCTCGCTCGCGGCCGCCAGCGCCTCCGCGATGCACGTGAACCGGCACTCGCCCGGTCCGCCGCACATCCACATCACCTCGACCCAGTGCTCGTGCCGCTCGACGAGGCCGAGGATCCGGCGGGCGTCGTTCTCGGGGATCCGGGCGTCGGAGAGCCGCCACGCGTCGTCGCCGACCGCGACGAGTTCCAGGTGCGGGTCGATCACCGCGCCGGCGTAGGAGATCAGCATCGCTTCCACCCCTTCGGCAGCCGTTCATGTCCTGCATCTCAGCGTGCCTGCGCTCCGACGGATGCCACAGGGACTTGACATGCGTGAGACGAGAAGTCCGGCTCGGTGCTCGTGAGTCGGGTCTGGAGGGTGAGAGTCGCCAGGACCCCAGTCCCGGCCGGGCGCAGGACCACCTCGGAGCGCACGGCATCATGCGGGTCGCTTCTCGGAGTGTCAAGTCCCCTGCGGCGGTGTGAGGTCCAGCGTAACGTCGCCACAGTCAACACCCGAGCATCCTGTCGAGGAGCATTCACGACACGCCGGCCGGATCCCGAACGACTCGGCCGAGCTGCGGGCACGATGCGCCTCGCGCGCCACCACGGTTCCCTGCGAACCGTGGTGCCGTCGTGCCGTCGGAGCCGGTTGCTCCTCCTCGCCCGGGCACATCCGACATCCGAAACACCATGAAAGGCCACCCCAATGATCGACACCAACGAAATCAGCACCCTCATCGGCGCCCACGCCTACGACCGCGACGGCGAGAAGATCGGCAAGGTCAACCAGGTGTACGTCGACGACCGCACCGGTCGCCCCCTGTGGGCAAGCGTCAACACCGGATTCTTCGGTACCTCCGAAACGCTCATCCCGCTCGAGGACGCAACTCGGGACGGCGACAGCCTCCGCATCGCGTACGACAAGGCGTTCGTCAAGGACGCGCCCCGGATCGAGATCGACGGCGCCATCAGTCCCGAGGAGCAGGACCGCCTGTTCACTTACTACGACCTGGGCGGGTCGCAGTACGCGGGCGACTTCGACTTCGGCACGACCGGGCACGACACGT
>NZ_WJSP02000176.1 GCF_009720255.1 Agromyces humi
GACGACATCATCGTCTCCGACGAGAAACTGAACGGCCGCCGCGGCGCCGTCAACGTCACGAACTCCGACGAGGACATCGACATCACGTTCGAGGACACCTCCACGACCTCGGCCGTCTCTCCCGCCCCGGGGGCACCCGCCGTGGCGGGAACGTAGTCGCACGGGACGCCGTTCAGGCGGAACTCGACCGGGATCCCGTACGAGGATGACGCGGTCGCGACCTGCACCTGTCCCTGCTCCTCCTCGCCGACCGGGATGGAGGCCCAGTCCCACGCGACGTAGGTGACGTCCTGCCCGACCTGCTCCCAGTCGAAGGCGAGCGAAGCGCTGGTGAGCTGCTGGTCGTCGACGAACCGCCATTGCAGCGTCCACATGCCGGGCACGCCGGCGCCGCCGCGATTCTGCACCCAGAAGTTCGCGATCCCGGCCCCGGGCCAGGTGTTGTAGGTCCATCGGGTGACCGCGCACGTGGACGGGCCGTCGGAGCCTGCCATGGTCCATGCGCCGGCCGTGGTGGTGCGGCCGGCGAATGCCGCGTACGACCCCCGATCGACCCCGAGGATGACCACGACGACGGCGAGGACCAGCGACCCGATGGTCGCGGAGCTCTCGAGGACGAGCCGCCCGAGCGGCCCCTTGCGCATGCGCGGGAAGTACTCGATCGCCAGGCTGCCGCGGATGAGTGCCGCCCCGAGGACGACGGCGGCGATGACGAGGAGCCACCATCCCGCCGACGCCCACGCGATCGGGAGGCCGATCGACGGCACCAGCACCCGGCCGACGCCGATGACCGACTCGGGATCGACCGGCGTCGAGTCGGCCACCTCGTTCGCATCCCCCTTGGTCACGAGGTCGCCGTCGGGCCCGATGTCGACGATGCGATGGAGGAGCCGTTGCTCCGGGTGCGCGGGGTTCGGGAAGAGGATGACCTGCCCTCGCTCGTACCGGTCGAGCGGTTGCACCAGGGCGATGTCGCCGGGCTGGATGGCTGGTCGCATCGAGCCGGAGAGCACCGTCGTGCCCTCGAACCCGAACGGTCGCGGCAGGAACGCGGCGAGCGCCAGGGTGACGATCATGCACGCGACGCCACGGCACAGGGCGACGCGGATGAGCACGGGCCACGGAAGCTCCTCGATCGGTATCCGGCGCCACCCCGCGGCGTTCGCGACCTCCGCCGATCGTGCGTCCTGGCTCAGTTGTTCTGCGCCTCCCACACGAAGGTCACGTCGGCCGACTCAGCCTGCTGCGCCTCGGGAAGGACCTCGTATGCGACGGTGTAGACGACCTGCTCGCCTTCCGCCACGGTGACCGGCAGGATGCCGCCCGCGTAATCGGTGAGCGTCTGGAACTCCGCGAGCGTCCCCGTCCACGGCCCGTCGCTCGACGCGGGAGCCGGCGTGATCGTGAGCCGGAGGTTGTCGGCCAGGCTCTGCGTCGCGCCGGTCGTCTCGGCGTAGAGCCGCACCTCGGCATCGAGCGATCCGGTGTAGGTGACCGTGACGTCGGCCGATCCGGTGGCACCTGGAGCGAGGTCATCGAGGAGGAAGACGGACTGGCCCGCCTTGTCGTTCGTGATCTCCACGGTGCCCGAGGAGAACGAGCTCGAGCCGGTTTCGGTCTGCGCCGTGAACGCCGAGTACGAGGCCTGGTAGATCAGCACGCCCGCGACGATGATCGCGAGCCCGATGATGATCGCCAGGATCCAGAATCTCGCACTTCGCCCGCGCGATCCGGTGTCGGGTCCCCGTGGCGTGGTGGTTTCGTCAGTCATCGCGTACCCCCCAGTCCGCGACCGCGCCGAGACGGCATCGGCCGGCACCGCCCCCCAGCGGCTGGACCACAGCGTACTCCCCTGAGCGGGCGGGCGGTCCAGCCGGATCGTGGCGTGGCGCGGCATCCGTGAACCGAGCATGCTGGTGGCCATGACGCGAACGGATGCCGCACGCCGATCGCTGCGCGTCGCGCGACCGGACGGCGCGGAGATCGCCGTTGAGGTGATCGGCGAGCCGGCGCATCCCGTCGTGCTGCTCGTCGCCGGTGGCGAATCGTCGATGGACTGGTGGCGGCCCGAGTTCTGCGACCTGATCGCGACGCGCGGCTTCCGCGTGCTGCGCTACGACCAGCGTGGCATGGGCGAGACGACGCTCGGTCCGCCCGGCACTCGCCGTGACGGGCTGCCGGTGGCCGTCGACGATGCGCTCGCGGTGCTCGACGCCGCCGGAGCGAGCGACGCGCACTGGGTGGGGTTCTCGGCGGGCGGATGGGTCGCCCAGCTCGTGGCGCTCGACCACCCCGACCGGCTGCGCGCGCTCACCCTGGTGTCGACCTCCCCGACGATGTTCGAGGCCGACGCCGACCTGCCCGGCGCCACCGACCGTATGCGAGCGACGTGGGCGAGCCCGCTGCCCGAGCCCGACTGGAGCGACCCCGAGGCGGTGATCCAGCACCACGTCGACGTCGACCGCGACTATGCCGGCGTCGAGTTCGACGAGGCGCACGACCGCGCGATCTGGGCCGACACCGTGCGCCGTTCGCCCGGCATGCACCGCGACGAGGGCGGGCCGGAGGTCATCGAGGAGGCTCCGCGCTGGAGGGAGCGCCTGGGCGGGATCCGGGTTCCGACGACCGTGGTCCACGGCACCGCCGACCCGGTGTTCCCGATCGGCAACGGGGAGGCGCTGGCGCGCGATATCCGCGGGTCCCGGCTCGTGACGATCCCCGGCGGCGGCCACGAGCTGCCCCCGGCCGCGTGGCCCGCGGTGGTCGATGCGATCACCGGCACCCCGTGACATCCGGAGCCCGACGCGGCAGGCTGGACCGCATGGGAACCGTGACGATCTCATTCGAAATGACGCTCGACGGGGTCTTCGACCAGATGGAGCACTGGTTCGATGAGAACGACCCGGGGCTGCAGCGAGCTTCCGACGAACTCGTCTTCGGGGCCGACGCGGTGCTGCTCGGCCGCGAGAGCTACGAGTTCTTCCGCGAGTACTGGCCGAAGCAGACCGACGACCGCGGCTTCGCAGCGCACTACAACGCGCTGCCCAAGTACGTCGCGTCGACGACGCTCACTGGTCCGCTCGACTGGAACGCGACGCTCATCGAGGGCGATGTCGCCGAGGCGGTGCGCGGCCTGCGCGAGCAGTACGGGTCGATCATCTCGCACGGCTACGGCGGGCTGGCGGCCGCCCTCGTCGACGCCGGTCTGGTGGACGAGATCCGCGCCGGCATCCACCCGTTCATGGTCGGCACCGACGGGCAGCGGCTGACCACGCCGCATCCGGTCGGCCTGAAGCTGCTCGGCGTGGAGTCGACCGATTCGGGCATCATCGCCGCGAGATACGCGCCGGCGTCGTCGGCGAACTGAGCGACCAGGCGCCTTCCGGTCGTGCGTGAGCCGCGTTCGGGGGAACGCGGCGCAGCGGCATCGGGCGTACCCTGCGGTTGTCGGCCCACCCGAGGGCCGTCGGACGGAGTGTCCACGATCATGCGACGCGCCCACATCTCCCCACTCGGTGTCACCTTCGGCGTCGCCGTGGCCGCCATCCTCGCCCTGGGCGCTTCGGCGCCTGCCCACGCCGAGCAGGTCGTCACGAGTGACGATCTCGCGTTCCGCCTCGTCGTGGCGGGCTCGTCGGGCGAGGCGGGCGCGTCGGCCGAGGGCGACGCCGACGGCGATGGCGTGTCCGACGCATCCGACGTGTGCGCCGACACCACGTTCACGGCGGGTCCGGCCGACCTCAAGACCAAGGGCGACTCAGCGAAGGCCAAGGCCAAGTCCGACGGGAAGCCGTCCAAGCCGATGCGCAACCACAAGCCGACCACGCTGAAGCCCAACCACTACTGGTCGACCAGCGGTGCCGGCTTCGTCGACGCGACCGGCGTGGTCGCCTACACGCTCGACGAGACGGGCGGATGCTCCGCCGAGCAGATCATCGCCGCCGCGGGCCTGGGCAAGGGGCACATGAAGCACGGCATCTCGGGCGGGGCGATGAAGAAGTGGCTGGCGTCGCTGGAGCAGTGACCTGCACCTAGCATGAGCGGGTGGACTTCTCACTCGCCTTCACGCCCGATCTCATCGCCGTCTTCGTCACGCTGTTCGTGCTCGAGATCGTGCTCGGCGTCGACAACGTCATCTTCATCTCGATCCTCGCGTCGAAGCTCCCCACCGAGCAGCAGGCCCGGGCGCGCAACCTCGGCCTGACGCTGGCCATGGTCATCCGGGTCGTGCTCGTGTTCTTCGCCGGCTGGATCATCACGCTGAAGGAGGACGTCGTCGTCTGGTTCGGGATGGGCTTCTCGATCAAGGACTTCATCCTCATCGCGGGTGGCCTGTTCCTCGTCTACAAGGCGGTCACCGAGATCCACCACAAGCTGGAGGGCGCCGAGGAGGAGCACGGTGCCGCGCCCAAGCGCATCACGTTCGGGTCGGTCCTCATCCAGATCCTGCTGCTCGACATCGTCTTCTCGCTCGACTCGGTCATCACGGCGGTCGGCATGACCGAGAACCTCCTCGTCATCATCACCGTGGTCGTGCTCTCGTTCGGGATCATGCTGTTCGCGTCGCGCTTCATCTTCACGTTCGTGAACCGGCATCCGACCGTCAAGATGCTCGCGCTGTCGTTCCTGCTGCTCATCGGCGTGTTCCTCATCGCCGAGGGCTTCGGCATCAAGATCGACAAGGCGCTCATCTACGCGCCGATGGCGTTCGCCATCCTCGTCGAGGCGTTGAACCTCGTCGCCTCCGCGCGCAAGGCGAAGCGCGAGCAGCGACGGCAGCACGCCGTGCAGCTGCGACCCCAGTACCCCGACGTCGACGAGTCGATCGCCGTGTCGGCGGCGCTGTCGGCGGATGCCAACGCAGGCTCGGTCGGCCTGTCCCGGCATCCGGTCGCGGGCGCCACGGATGCCGCGGAGGAGCGTGCCGGGCTCGGCTGAGCCGTGAGCGATCAGCCGTCGGCCGCCCGCCGCGAGTTGTAGCCCACGCGCGCGAGGAACTCGAGCACCCGCCGCGTGAGCAGTTCGGTCGCAGCCGCGTCGTAGCTCGGCAAGCTGGAGTCCGCGAAGTAGTGCTGGTCGCCCGGGTAGAGGAAGAGCTCGGCGTCGTCGGCGGAGGCCACGAGCTCACGAGCGGCGTCGACGTCGCCCTCGTCCATGAAGATGGGGTCGGCGTCCGCTCCGTGGATCTGCGCGGGGAGACCGGCCGGCCACCCGCCGAACTCCGCGGGCGGCAGGCAGGAGTAGAAGAACAGTGCGCCCTTCGCGCCGGCGCGGGTCTGGGCGAGCTGCTGCGCCGGGATGACGCCGAGTGAGAAGCCGCCGTAGACGAGCTCGGTCGTCAACGACTCCGCCGCCCGCTGGCCGCGGGCCATGATCTCGTCCCAGCCGACCTCGCGGGCGTAGCCGACGCCCGCCTCGATCGTGTCGAAGGTGCGCCCTTCGAAGAGGTCGGGAGTGTGCACCGTGTGGCCCGCCCCGCGCAGCTCGTCGGCGAACGCGCGCAGTCCCTCGGTGGGACCCAGTGCGTGGTGGAAGAGCAGGATCTCGGTCATGTGGTGGTGCTCCCTTCGGTCTGGCGATCGACTCCATCGATCGCACGGTCTTCGCCCGCGACGGCAGTCGACGAGCGCTCACTCCAGCAGTTCGATGATCTCCCCGGCGTGTCCATGATCGAGCAGGTGCAGCACCCGATCCGCGACCTCCTGCGGTGGGATGAGCGGCCCGGCCGCGCGCTGCTGCTCGGGACTGAGCGCGGCGAACTGCCGGTGCGCGCGATCGAGGCCGATCCAGCCGGGCACGACGCAAGATCGAGGTGTACAACCGCAGGTCGGCCTCACGAACACGTACTGGTCGGTGCTGCTGCCTCGGCCGGGTCGAGCAGCCGGTAGTCGAGTCCGTTCCTCGCCAGCGCGGCCGCTGCGGAGGGATCGACCGGGATGCTGCGGGGATCGAACGACATCGGTCCAGCGTAGCGAGCAGACCTGATCGGCGGCACAATGGGAGGATGACCGGGCAAACGCTTTCCCAGATCGAGCGGGCGATCGACGGGCGACATCCGCTCCGTTCGGTGTTCCGCCTCCTCGACCTCCACCGGGGCCGCGTGCTCACGGCCGTCGGCTTCTTCGCGCTCAAGGACACGCCCCTCTGGCTGCTCCCGGTCGTGACCGCTGGCATCATCGACGTCGTCGTCGACGGCGGCCCCATGTCGACCCTGTGGCTCTGGGCGGGCGTCGCCCTCGTCGCGCTCCTGCAGAACTACCCCAACCACGTCATGTACACGCGGCTCTTCATGGGCGCCGTGCGCTCCATCGGCGCCGACCTGCGCAATGCGCTCGCCTCGCGACTCCAGTCGCTGTCGATCGGCTTCCACTCCCGCGCGAACTCGGCCGTCGTGCAGACGAAGGTCGTGCGCGACGTCGAGAACGTCGAGGTCATGCTGCAGCAGACGACGCATCCGCTGCTCTCGGCCACGATGGTGCTGCTCGGCGCGATCGTGATGACGGCCATCAACGTGCCCGCCTTCCTGCCCGTCTACGCGCTCGCGATCCCGCTCGCCGTGCTGCTGCGCGCCATCCTCAACCGGCGCAGCGCCGCCCGCAACGAGACCTTCCGCCGCGAGGTCGAGCAGTTCTCCGCCCGCGTCGGCGAGATGGCGACGCTCATGCCCATCACCCGGGCGCACGGCCTCGAGCAGACCGCCGTCACCCGCGTCGCCCGCGGCGCCGAAGGCGTGCGCAGCGCCGGGTTCCAGCTCGACCTGCTCAACGGCCGCTTCGCGTCGCTGTCCTGGGTCAGCCTGCAACTGCTGGGCGTCGGATGCCTCGTGCTCGCCGCCTGGATCTCCATCACCGGGCTCATCCCCATCACCCCGGGCCAGGTCGTGCTGCTCAGCTCCTACTTCGCGTTGCTCACCGGCGCGGCGACGAACCTCCTCATGCTGCTGCCCGTGATCGCGCGCGGCACGGAGTCGATCCGGTCGATCGCCGAGGTCGTGCAGGAGCCCGACCTCGAGTTCAACGAGGGCAAGCGCCCGGTGCGCGAGGTGCGCGGCGAACTCGGCCTCGACCACGTCGAGTACCGCTACGACCTCGGCATCCCGCCCGCACTCGACGACGTGACGCTCGACATCCGCGAGGGCGAGACGGTCGCGTTCGTCGGCTCGTCGGGATCGGGCAAGTCCACGCTGCTCAACCTCGTGCTGGGGTTCCTCCGTCCGACGCGCGGCCGGGTGCTGCTCGACGGCGTCGACATGGAGGAGCTCGACCTCCGCACGTTCCGCCGGTTCGTGTCGGTGGTGCCGCAGGAGTCGGTGCTGTTCGAGGGCACCATCCGCGAGAACATCGCCTACGGCCTCGGCGAGGTGAGCGACGAGCGCGTGCTCGCCGCCCTCCGCGACGCGAATGCCCTCGAGATCGTCGAGGCGCAGCCCGAGGGGTGGGACACCGTCGTCGGCGAACGCGGCGCCCGGCTCTCGGGCGGCCAGCGCCAGCGACTCTCGATCGCGCGGGCCCTCGTGCGCGACCCGCGGGTGCTGCTGCTCGACGAGGCCACGAGCGCGCTCG
>NZ_WJSP02000177.1 GCF_009720255.1 Agromyces humi
CCACACGGCCGACGTCATCGACTACGAGGAGGGCGAGCACTCCTACATCGACCAGGCGACCAGCCCCTACCGCGACGCCGACGGCAACGCGTTCGACCCGGGCGACTACGCCGGTGCCGGCGACCCGACGAGGCGAGCCCGAGGGGACCGTCGTGGCTTGCCGACGCGTGCGTGAGGCCGCCTCCGGGCCGCGGGGCGATCCGGAGGGCGGCGCCTCCTGGCGCTGCGGTGTCGAGCCCGGCGACGACGCGGTGCATGAAGCCGGCGATCGCACCGAGCGCGTAGTGGTTGAACGACGTCATGTCGCCGGGGTTCACCGTGCCGTCGGGGAGCATGCTGTCCCAGCGCTCCCAGATCGTCGTCGCGCCCATGCCCACCTGGTACAGCCACGACGGCATCTCGTCCTGCAGCAGCAGGTGGTACGCCGCGTCGATGCCGCCGACCCGCGCGAGGGCGTCGCAGATGATCGGCGTGCCGACGAAGCCCGTGCTGATGCGGAAGTCGTTCTCGGCGACGAGCTCGATGAGCCGTTCGCCGGCGCGGCGCTCCTGCTCGGGTGAGGCGAAGAGATCGAAGACGATGGCGAGCGCCACCGAGGTCGGGGTGTCGCTCACGACTCTTCCGCTCGCCGAGAGGTACTCCGAGCGGAAGGCGGCGAGCGCGCGATCCGCGATGCCGCGGTAGCGTTCCTCGTCGCCGCGACGGCCGAGCAGGGCTGCGGTCTCGGCCATGATCCGGGCGGTCCGCACGTGGTAGGCCGTGGCGACCAGGTGCTTGTCCGTGTGCGATTGCCCCGGGTTGTCCGGCGGCGCCGCCGGGTCGAGCCAGTCCCCGAGCTGGAACCCCGAGTTCCAGAGACCGGTGCCGCCGGCCAGGCGATCGACGAGGTCCACCCACGCCGTCATGCTCTCGTACTGCTCCTCGAGCACCCGGGTGTCGCCGTCGTGCTGGTACAGCTCCCACGGCACGATGACCGCGGCATCCCCCCACGCAGCGGTCGGGAAGTTCGGGAAGCCGCACTCGAGCCATGGCACGAAGTTGGGGACGTGACCCTGTTCCGCCTGCTCGGCGGCGAGGTCGCGGAGCCAGCCCGTCAGCGTGCCGTGCGCCGCGTAGAGCCGCAGTGCGGTTGGCGCGAACACCTGGATGTCGCCGGTCCAACCCAGCCGCTCGTCGCGCTGCGGGCAGTCGGTCGGGAGGTCGACGAAGTTGTCGCGCATGCTCCACACGACGTTCTCGTGAAGCCGGTTCAGGCCCGCGTGCGAGCTCTCGAACCAGCCGGTGCGCGGCATGTCGGTGTGCACGACCAGGGCTTCGACGTCGACCGAGTCGAGGTCGCCCGGCCAGTGCTCGAGCTCGGCGTAGCGGAACCCGTGGATGGTGAAGCGGGGCGTCCACGTCTCGAGGCCCGAGCCGGCGCAGACGTAGGCGTCGATCGAGACGGCGGCGCGCAGCGGCCGCACCCCGAGGGCGCCGTTCTCGAGCACCTCGGCGTGGTGCAGGCGCACCTCGTGGCCCGCGGGCCCGCGCACGTTGATGCGGAGCCTGCCCGAGATGTTCTGGCCGAAGTCCAGGCGGATCCGTCCGCCCCCGATCGACTCCACGGTGACGGGCCGCAGGGCCTCGATCACCCGCACCGGCGGACCGGTCGGCGCCTCGAGGCGAGCCGGGAAGTCCTCCAGCGGCAGCACCGTCGGCGACGCCCAGTCCCGGTCGTCGAATCCGGGCGTGCTCCACCCTTCCGGCAGCAGTCGAGCGTCGTACCGCTCGCCCTCGTACAGTCCGACCTCGGTGATGGGCGACGGATGCCACGACCAGGCGTCCTCGAGCGGGACCCGCACGACCGAGTGGTCGTCGAGGGTCAGCTCGAGCTGCAGGAGCAGCGCGACATCCGTGCCGTAGACGTCCCAGAGGCCGCCGTCGAAGCCGATGCGGCCCCGGTACCAGCCGTCGGCGAGCCAGGCGCCGACGGCGTTGGGGCCCTCGACGATCGCCTCCGTCACGTCGTACGTCTGCGTGCGGAGCCGATGCCGGTAGCTGGTCCAGCCGGGCGACAGCACGTCATCCGACACGGGGCGGCCGTTCACCTCGAGCTCCGAGACCCCGTGCGTGCTCGAGTAGATGCGGGCCCGCCGGACGCGGCCGAGGGTGATGCCGAGGTCGGCCGGGTCCCACGTCGCGCGGAGCAGGTAGCCCGGCCGGAGCGTTCCCGCCGGGGCCGCCGGCGACGGCGAGACGAAGGGCACGCTCCAGTCCGCGCGATCGAGCAGCCCGGCCTCGATCCGGAGGGGCGCGCTCCACGAACCGACGCCGTCGGCGGCCCGGACGCGCAGCTCGCCGCCCGCACGCGACGTGAGTTCGTCGAATGGCCAGTCCACGAGCCGGGTTCGTGCGGCCGGGAGGCGCACGGCGCGCACCTCGCCGTCGTCGCGGCGGAACTCGAGTTCCCAGGCGTCGGCAACCGCCGAGGCGATCCATGAGAGGCGGGGCCGCGGCTCGCCGATGCCGAGACCGTCCACTCCGCGGCGGTTCTCGAGCCAGACCGATTCGATCCGGACCTGTTCGCGCGTCATCCCTTCACCGATCCCGCCGTCAGGCCCTTCATGACCTGCTGGTTGAGGAAGAGGTAGATGACGAGCGTGCCGAACACGCTCACCGCGATGGCCGCGAACGTCGGCCCGTACTGCACGGCGCCGTACTGACCGGTGAAGTTGAGGAGGCCCACCTGGATGGTGCGCAGCGCGTCGCTGTTGGTGAACGTCAGCGCGATGAGCAGGTCGTTCCAGAAGAAGAAGAACTGCACGAGGCCGACCGTGAAGACGGCGTTCTTGACCAGGGGCAGCCCGACCGCCCAGAACGAGCGCAGGATGCCCGCGCCGTCGAGCGTCGAGGCCTCGAAGATCTCACGCGGCACCGACCGGAAGAACGTCGCCATCATGAACACCGTGAGCGGGAGGCCGGTCGCGATGTAGGTCAGGATCATCGGCCAGTACGTGCCGGTGAGGCCCGTGCGGAAGTAGATCGTGAACAGCGGCAGGAGGATCATCTGCGTGGGCACCATGATGCCGGCGAGGAAGAGGAGCAGCACCGTGCCGCGGCCCTTCCACACCATGACCTCGAGGGCGAAGCCCGCGGCGACGCCGACGATCAGCACGATCGCCAGCGACGGGAAGACCACGATGATGCTGTTGAGGATGTACTGCCCGAAGCCGTTCTCGAACACGGAGACGTAGTTCTCGAACGACCAGCTCTGCGGGAGCGACCAGAAGGGCTCGTTGAGGAACTCGCCCTGCGTCTTGAACGACCCGAGGAACATCCACACCATCGGGTAGATCATGATGACGAGCAGGATGGCGAGCAGGATGCGCACCGGGAGCCGCGCGAGGAAGCGGCGGGGGCCGCCCGCACGACGTTGCGGCACGCGCTCGGGTGCAAGGCCGCGGGGGTTGACGCTGGCGATGGCGGTGGTCTGGACGGTCATCGGTCTCAGTCCTTCGTGAGGTCGCGGCGCGTGGACCGGAAGATGAACACGGTGAACAGCAGGCACAGGATGGTGAGCATCAGTGCGATCGTGCTGCCGTAGCCGTACTGGCCGTAGGTGAACGAGGTCTGGAACATGTAGAGCGTGAGGGGCGTCGTGGCGTTGCCGGGCCCGCCGTTGGTCAGGGCGACGACGCTGTCGAAGACCTTGAGCGTGCCGTTGATGCTGAAGATGAGCGACGACAGCAGCACGGGCAGCGACAGCGGCAGCACGATCGTGCGCACGAGCTTCCAGCCTCCGGCGCCGTCGAGGCGCGCCGACTCGAGCATCTCCTCGGGGATGTCGAGCACTCCGGCGTACAGGAGCACCCCGTAGAAGCCCATGGACTGCCACAGACCCATGAGGATCAGGACCCAGAACGAGGCTTCGGGCGTTCCGAACCAGTCGACGGACTCGATGCCGAGGAGGTTCAGGAAGGAGTTCACCGGTCCGGTGGTCGGGGCCGCCTCGAACAGGCGGGTGAAGAGCAGTGCGATCGCGACCGTGGGGAGGACGATCGGGAAGAAGATGATCGTGCGGATCGTCGACGACGCCTTCTTCAGGTAGAAGACGTACAGCAGCGAGAGGCCGTAGCCGGCGGCGACCTGCAGGACGGTCATGACGAACGCGAAGCGGATGGTGAACCAGACCGCGCTCCACGCGGCCGGATCATTGAAGAACTTGATGAAGTTGTCGAGGCCGTTGAAGGTGAACCCGACGATGGGGTTGCCGTCCATGACCGTGTAGCCGAGCGACCAGATGATCGGCACGAGCATGATGAGCGAATAGAGCAGCAGGGCCGGTCCGAGGAGGATCAGGACGGCGCGCTTGTCGCCGAGGACTCGTTCCATGGTTCACGCAATCTGTCGGCTGCCGGAGCAGCGGGGTGGAGCACGGGGGCGCGGCGCGATCACCGCGCCCCCGCATCAGGATCGGACGGGGTCAGCCCTCGTCGTTGGCGTCCTGGACGAGCTTCATGAAGTCGGCGCCGCTGAGGCTGCCGCTGGCGAGCCCGCCACCGTTGGTCTGGCTGACGCTCGTCGCCTTCGAGTTGAAGAGCGCCTCGAACCACAGGATGCTCGACGGCGCGTCGGCGATGACCTGCTGCACGGTCTGCGTCGTCTCGGGCAGGTCGGCCGGCGGGTTGTCGATCGTGAAGCCCGACACCACGCCGCTGTCGTTGAGGACGGTGTCGCCGTAGTTCGAGACGATGCAGTCGAGCCACGCCTTCTGGTTCTCGCCGAAGCCCTTCTCAGCGAACATGACGGGCACGCCGACGTTCGCGGGGACCTGGTCGATCGAGCCCTTGCCGCCCTCGACCTCGGGGAACGGCGCGTAGCCGATGTTGTCCAGGCCGATGGTGTTCTGCGTCTCGTCGTTGAAGTTCGCGAGCGCCCAGCTGCCCATGTAGAAGAACGCGGCCTGGCCGGTGAGGAACTGGTTCATGGCCGCGTTGTAGTCGATCGAGCCGACCGCGTCGCCGAAGTAGCCGGCCTTGCCCAGCTCGGCCACGGCGTCGGCCGCCTTCACGTACTCGTCGTCGGTGAGCTTGGCGTCGCCGTCGGCGACGGCCTTGAGGGCGTCGGGTCCGATGTCGCGGGCGATGTAGTTGCCGACGAGGCGGGTGATGGGCCACCCGTCCTTGCCGTCGGCGGCGAAGGGCTGCACGCCGGCGCCGTGGAGGGTCTCGGCGGCTGCGACCAGGTCGTCCCAGGTGGCCGGGACCTCGATGCCGTTGTCGGCGAGGAGCTGCTTGTTGTACCAGAAGCCCTCGATGTTGAACTCCGTCGGGAGGGAGTACATGTCGTCCTCGCCGTAGAGCGCCTCGATGGTGGAGGCCGCGGCGGGGAGGATCTTGTCGGTGAGGCCGAGCTCGTCGAGCTCGTCGGAGAGGTTCAGGACCTGGTCGGCGTCGATGAACTGCTTCATGAGCGAGGGGGTGCCCGCGGCCATCGACATGTTCGAGAGCGCGTCCTGGCCGGCCAGGAGCTGGAGCTTCTGGTCGAACTGGGCGCCGGCCGACTTGTCGGCCGTCAGCGGGGCGGCCTTCTCCTCGGCAGCACACTGGTCTTCCGACAGGGTCGTCAGGGTGTCGATGATCGTCGTGTTCTCGGTCTGGCCGAAGTAGGTGAACTTGCCGCTGTCGGACGAGCCGCTCGACGCCGGGCCGCAGCCCGTGAGCAGGAGGGCCCCTGCCCCCACGACGGCCGCGAGCGGAGCCAGGCGCCGGAGGCGCCGAGATGCTGTGGTCACTATTCCTCCTTGAATGTGGGCGCTTTTGAAGCGCTTCATTTGGAAGATACCGGTAGGCTGGCGAAATGTCACGCTCGATCGGTAACGAATTTGAAACGCTTCATATCTGTTCGGCATGCGGCGACGAGGTTCGTGCGACGATAACGACGACCGACCGCCGACTCGCCACGGCCGCGCACACGGAGGTGCCGCATTCCCGCTGAACGACGTCGTGGGCTCAACTCGCAGCCGAGCATGACCGACGTGGCCCGCCACGCGGGCGTGGCGCTCGGCACGGTCTCGAACACGCTGAACAATCCCGACAAGGTCTCGGAGTCGACTCGGCGACGCGTGCTCGCCGCGATCGCCGAGCTGGGGTTCGTGCGCAACGACGCCGCCCGCTCGCTCGCCGCCGGCAGCAGCTCGACGGTCGGCCTCGTGCTCGCCGACCTCGACAACTCGTTCTTCGTCGACATCGCCCGCGGCGCCGAGTCCATCCTGCGCCAGCACGACATGAGCCTCCTCATCGCGAACACCGACGTCGACCCGGCACGGGAGCAGCGCAACCTCACCCTCTTCGAGGAGGCTCGGGTGGCCGGCATCCTCGTCGCGCCGACCCCATGGGTGCCGTCGCGGCATCCGGCCGTCCGAAGCACCCCCCTCGTGTACGTCAACGCTCCCCCGACGGATGCCTCGCACTCGGGAGTGGTCGTCGACGAGCGGCGCGGCGGCGAGCTGGCCGCGCGCCACCTCATCGAGCTGGGCCGCACGCGGCTGCTGTATGTCGGCGGCCCCTTCCTCCTCGACGCCGTTTCCGAACGACGCGACGGCGCGCTCAGGGCCGTCGACGAGACGCCCGGCGTCTCGCTCGAGACGCTCGAGACCCGAGGGCTCAACATCCCCCACGGCCGGCAGGCCGCTCGCGAGATCCTCGAACAGGGCGCCGGTCGGTACGACGGCATCGTGGCCGCCTCCGACCTGCTCGCCATCGGCTGCATCCAGGTGCTCGACGGGCAGCCGGGTTTCGACGTGCCCTCGGACCTCGCGATCACCGGCTACGACAACAACCACTTCGCCTCCGAGAGCGCCATCCCCGTCAGCACCATCGCGCAGCCCGGCGAGGAGATGGGCCGGGTGGCAGCCCAGCTGCTCATCAACCGCATCACCGAGCCCGAGACCGCGACGCCCCGCACCGTGACCCTCGAGCCGCACCTCATCGCACGGCGCTCGACGCTCGGCGAGGTGTGGCGCCGGGACTGACGCGGCGTCAGATCTCGGTGTGCCCCAGCTCGGGCGCCGCCAGCAGCCGGATGACCGCGTCGGCCATCGCCTCGAACTCGAGCGCCACCACCTCGTTGCGACCGGCCCGCGTGACCGGCGAGGGCACGATGAGCGTGCGCTGCGGACCGCGGCGCCAGTAGCGTCCGAGCAGGAAGCCGTTCACCCAGACGAGGCCCTTGCCCCAGTCGAGGGTGTCGAGGTAGAGGTCGGCGGGCTCGTCGAGCTCGAAGGTCCCGCTCGCGAGATGCGGGCCGGCCGCGGCATCCGCTCTCCCGTCGGCAGCGGCCCTGCCACCGGGCCCGAACGTCAGCGCGGGCACCCGGTCGAGCTCGATCGGACGCGCCGCCCACCCCGTGAGCTCGACGCCGTCGAGGAGCACGCCGCCGATGAGGCCCTTGTGCTCGCCGATGCGGGTGCCGTAGTCGACGCGGCCCTGGTCCTCGACGACGATCGCGAGCTCGCCGCGCGCGTCGGGCAGCACCA
>NZ_WJSP02000178.1 GCF_009720255.1 Agromyces humi
CCAAGCATCCCGTCGCCGACGCCGTCGTACGCAGCGGCCTCTGCTCGGTCCTCGTCACCGACGAGGCCACCGCCCTCCATCTCCTCGACGGCTGAGTCGCCCGCGCGAGCACCGCCACACCGACACCGCACCACACACGAAAGCCAGGTCATCACCATGTCAGGCACCTCACTCGTCACCGCCCGGGAGCGGGCGCTCGCCGTGCTCGGCGGTGAGCCCGACGACGCCACGCTCGGCCGCTACCTGCACGGCATCCCCGGGGTCGACGCGGTCGGCCTCGAGCAGCGGGCCGCCGGTCTCGGCACCCGCTCGATCAAGACGACGTCCAAGCAGCGGGCGCTCGACACGATCATCTCGCTGATCGACCTGACGACCCTCGAGGGTGCGGACACGCCGGGCAAGGTGCGTTCACTCGTCGCCAAGGCGATGACCCCCGATCCGTCGGATGCCTCGACCCCGCGGGTCGCCGCGGTCTGCGTGTACGGCGACATGGTGCCGTACGCCGTCGACGCGCTCGGCGCCGCGCACGGCGACCCCGACGACGGGCTCATCTCGGTCGCAGCCGTCGCGACGGCGTTCCCGAGCGGCCGTTCGTCGCTCGAGATCAAGCTCGCCGACACCGCAGAGGCGGTCGCCGCCGGTGCCGACGAGATCGACATGGTCATCGACCGCGGTGCGTTCCTCGCGGGCCGCTACGGCCTCGTCTTCGACCAGATCGCCGCCGTCAAGGAGGCCTGCCGCCGGGCCGACGGCACGAGCGCCAGCCTGAAGGTGATCCTCGAGACCGGCGAGCTCGTCACCTACGACAACGTGCGCCGCGCCTCGTGGCTCTCGATCCTCGCGGGCGGCGACTTCATCAAGACGTCCACGGGCAAGGTCCAGCCTGCTGCGACGCTGCCCGTCACGCTCCTCATGCTGGAGGTCGTGCGCGACTGGCACCTGCTGACCGGGCAGCGCATCGGCGTGAAGCCCGCCGGCGGCATCCGCACCTCGAAGGACGCGATCAAGTACCTCGTGACCGTCGCCGAGACCGTCGGCGAGGAGTGGCTCGTGCCCCACCTGTTCCGCTTCGGCGCGTCCAGCCTGCTCAACGACGTGCTGCTGCAGCGCCAGAAGATGACCACCGGACACTACTCCGGGCCCGACTACGTGACGATCGACTGAGACGAGAACGACGAACATGAGCTTCCTCGACTACGCACCGGCACCCGAGTCGCGGGCGATCCTGTCGCTCCGCGACCAGTACGGCCTCTTCATCGACGGCGAGTTCGTCGACGGCCGCGGCACGCCGTTCCAGACCATCTCCCCGGCGACCGAAGAGCGCATCGCCGAGATCTCCAGCGCGAACCAGGCCGATGTCGACGACGCGGTCGCCGCCGCTCGTCGTGCCTACGACCGCACGTGGTCGCGCATGAGCGGCCGCGACCGCGGCAAGTACCTCTTCCGCATCGCGCGGCTCGTGCAGGAGCGGGCCCGCGAGCTCGCCGTCGCCGAGTCGCTCGACAACGGCAAGCCGATCAAGGAGTCGCGCGACGTCGACGTGCCCCTCGTCGCGGCCTGGTTCTTCTACTACGCCGGCTGGGCCGACAAGCTCGACCACGCGGGCCTCGGGGCGAACCCCGGCTCGCTCGGCGTCGCCGCGCAGGTCATCCCGTGGAACTTCCCACTGCTCATGCTCGCGTGGAAGATCGCCCCGGCGCTCGCGGCCGGCAACACGGTCGTGCTGAAGCCGGCCGAGACCACGCCGCTGTCGGCGCTCATCTTCGCCGAGATCCTCCAGCAGGCCGACCTGCCCGCCGGCGTCGTGAACATCATCACGGGCGCGGGCGACACGGGCGCCGCGCTCGTCGCGCACGACGGAGTGGACAAGGTCGCGTTCACCGGCTCCACCGCGGTGGGTCGTGCGATCGCCAAGCAGGTCGCCGGCACCGACAAGAAGGTCACCCTCGAGCTCGGCGGCAAGGCCGCGAACATCGTCTTCGACGACGCGCCGATCGACCAGGCCATCGAGGGCATCGTCAACGGCATCTTCTTCAACCAGGGCCACGTCTGCTGCGCCGGCTCGCGCCTCCTCGTACAGGAGAACGTGCACGACGAGGTCGTCGAGCGACTGAAGCTGCGCCTCTCGACGCTGCGCCTCGGCGATCCGCTCGACAAGAACACCGACATCGGCGCGATCAACTCGAAGGAGCAGCTCGAGCGCATCCGCGAGCTGTCCGACATCGGCGTCGCCGAGGGCGCCGAGCGCTGGAGCGCGCCGTGCGTCATCCCCGAGAACGGGTTCTGGTACGCCCCGACGATCTTCACCAACGTGCAGACGTCGAGCCGTATCGCCCGCGAGGAGATCTTCGGCCCGGTGCTCTCGGTGCTCACGTTCCGCACCCCGGCCGAGGCGATCGCGAAGGCGAACAACACGCCGTACGGCCTGTCGGCGGGCATCTGGAGCGACAAGGGCAGCCGCATCCTCGCCGTCGCAGACGAACTCCGCGCCGGCGTCATCTGGGCGAACACGTTCAACCGGTTCGATCCGGCGAGCCCGTTCGGCGGGTACAAGGAGTCGGGCTACGGCCGCGAGGGCGGTCGCCACGGCCTCGCCGCCTACCTGTCGCCGACGCCCATCGGCCAGGCGGCCACCCGCCAGAGCCTCGCCGCTCCGGCCACGGCGAAGCCCATCGAGACCGCGGATGCCGCGCCGAAGCGCACCCGCCGAACCGCACAGCGCTCACGAACAGACTCCGCCACGAAGGGATCGAAGCGATGACCCGCCTCGCCGTGCCGAAGACGTACAAGCTCTACATCGGGGGCGCCTTCCCCCGCAGCGAGTCCGGCCGCACCTACGAGGTGCTGCGTGCCGACGGCGCGTTCCTCGCCAATGCGGCGAAGGCGTCGCGCAAGGACGCCCGTGACGCGATCGTCGCCGCACGCGGTGCCGTCGCCTCGTGGAGCGGCGCGACCGCCTACAACCGCGGCCAGGTGCTCTACCGCATCGCGGAGCTCCTCGAGGGTCGCCGGGCGCAGTTCGTCGCCGAGATCGAGGAGGCCGAGGGCGTCTCCCGGGCCGCCGCGAGCGCGCAGGTCGACGAGTCGATCGATCGCTGGGTCTGGTACGCGGGCTGGGCCGACAAGTTCGCCCAGGTCGCCGGCAACGCCAACCCCGTCGCCGGACCGTACTTCAACATCTCGGTGCCCGAGCCCACCGGCGTCGTGGCGATCGTCGCGCCGCAGGACAGCTCGCTGCTCGGGTTCGTGTCCGCAGTCGCCCCCGCCCTCGTCGCCGGCAACGCCGTGGTGGTCGTGGCGAGCGAGCGGTTCCCGCTCTCGGCGATCAGCCTCGCCGAGGTGCTCGCGACGAGCGATGTGCCCAAGGGCGTCGTGAACGTGCTCACGGGCTCGCCCGCCGAGATCGCGCCGTGGCTCGCGAGCCACGCCGACGTGAACGCGATCGACCTCGTGGGCGCGGGTGCGCTCGACTGGATCTCCCTCGAGATCGACGCGGCCGACACCCTGAAGCGCGTCTTGCGCCCCGAGTCGGGTCCCGACGCGGCCGCCCCGGCGCTCGGCCGGATCAGTGCGTTCACCGAGACCAAGACCGTCTGGCACACCAAGAGCCTGAGGTAGCCGTGAGCGGCCGCGACGGGGCATCCGACGAGCGCGGGCGACTGGTCGCCGACCCGTTCGACTACCGGGTCACGAAGCAGGGCGGCGTGATGGTGTCGCGCGGCGGCCGCGTCGTCATGACCGTCGGCGGGGCGGATGCCGCGCGGCTCATCGTGGCCCTGCAACGCGCGGACGATTCACAGGCGCAGCACCTGCTGGCTCGCGCGACGGGCAACTATCGTCGAGGGAACGAACGGGCCTGACCGATGTGGGGCCCGGAACGGGGGTCCACGTGCGCGTGCTCGTCACCGGCGCGACCGGCTACATCGGCGGCCGGCTCGTTGCGCGACTCGTCGAGGCCGGCCACGATGTCCGGGTGCTCGTGCGCCGGGCAGAGCGATTGCGGGACGTGCCGTGGGCGGCATCCGTCGACGTCGTCGAAGGCGACCTGCTGGATCGCGCCGCGGTGGACCGCGCGATGGAGGACGTCGAGGTCGTCTACTACCTCGTGCACTCGATGGGCGGCCGCGGCGACTTCGAGGCGTCGGAGCTGGCCATCGCGCGCAACGTGGCGGCGTCGGCGCGGGAACACGGCGTCGGCCGCATCGTGTACCTCGGCGGACTCCACCCCGAGGGCGTGGCGCTGTCGCGTCACCTGCGATCGCGGATGCAGGTGGGGGAGATCCTCCTGGAGTCCGGAGTGCCCACGATCGTGCTCCAGGCGGGCGTCATCATCGGATCGGGATCCACGTCGTTCGAGATGATCCGCCACCTGACCGAGGTGCTGCCGTACATGCCGGCACCCCGTTGGGTGCGCAGCTTCATCCAGCCGATCGCCGTGCGCGACGTGCTCCACTACCTCCTTCGCGCCGCGGAGGTGGCGCCCGAGGTGAACCGGGCGTTCGACATCGGCGGACCCGACGTCTTCCGGTACGGGCAGCTCATGAACGGCTACGCGGTGGAGGCGGGGCTGCCCCAGCGTCCGATCGCCGCGCTGCCGGTGCTTACGCCGTGGCTGGCCGGCCAGTGGGTGAACCTCGTCACTCCGATCCCGCGGCGACTGGCCGTGCCGATCATCGAGTCGCTGCAGTTCGACTGCGTGATGCGCGATCACGACATCGACGCCGTCATCCCGCCGCCCCCCGAGGGACTGCTGCCCTACCGTCGAGCGGTGCGGCTGGCGCTGGAGCGCGAGCGTGAGGGCGAGGTGGAGACGAGCTGGCGCAACGCCGAGGTCGAGGGGGCGCCGAGCGACCCCCTGCCCAGCGACCCCGACTGGGCTGGCCACACCGTCTACGTCGACGAACGCGAGCGTCGGTCGTCGGCCCCGCCATCCGCCCTCTGGCGGGTCATCGAAGGCGTGGGCGGGGAGAACGGGTGGTACTCGTTCCCGCTGGCGTGGGCGCTCAGGGGCTGGGTGGACAAGCTGACCGGGGGCGTGGGGCTCCGCCGCGGCCGGCGCGATCCCGACACGCTGCACGTGGGCGACGCGGTCGACTTCTGGCGGGTGGAGGCCATCGACCGTGGGCGCTTCCTCCGGCTGCGGGCCGAGATGCGGGTGCCCGGGCGCGCCTGGCTGGAACTGTCCGCCGACGCGGCGTCCGATGGCGGCTCCGACTACCGGCAGCGGGCGGTGTTCTTCCCCAAGGGGCTCGCCGGCCGGCTGTACTGGTGGGCGATCCTGCCGTTCCACGGCGTCATCTTCTCGGGCATGGCGAACCGCATCACGGCGGAGGCGGAGGCCGACGCTGAGGCGTCCGTCGACCCGACGGCCGACGCGACCGTCGGCCCGACCGCGCGGCCGTCCCGGACGACCCCCGAAGAAGTGGTAACGAAACGGTAACGACGTTGCTAGAGTGACCTGCACCGCGGCGCGACGGCGCGCCCGGTGGGAAGGCCCGACTCCCGTGACCCGTACGCCCGCTGCGCTCGCCCCCACGACCGCACCGCCCGTTCGCCTGCCTCGCGCCGCCACCCGACGACTCGATCGACTGGCGCATCCGCCCCGACGTGCCGTGCGCGTCGCGTGTGCGCTCGTCGGCACCGTCGCGATGGCGTCCGTGCTCCTCGTCGCGACCACGCCCACGACGGCGTCGGCGGTCGACGTCTTCGGCGCCCTGCGCCTGCCCGGCGACGCCGCGTTCATCGTCGGCCACCGCGGCGACCGCGCCGAGGCGCCCGAGAACACCATGCCCTCGCTCGAGCTCGCCATGGACGACCTCGCCTTCGTCGAGACCGACGTGCAGCTCAGTCGCGACGGGGTGCCCGTGCTCTTCCACGACACCACGCTCGAGCGCGTGGCGGGCGACCCGCACGCCGTGGGCGAGCTCGACCTCGAACAGCTGCGGCGCCTCGACGTGGGCGCGTGGTACGGCGCAGACTACGCGGGCGAGCGGATGCCGACGCTCGACGAGTTCCTCACCGCGCTCGCCGCCCGCGATGGCGCCCGCGCGCTCGTCGAGCTCAAGGCCGACTGGCGCGCCGAGGACGTGCGCACGGTCGTGGGGCTCGTCGAGCAGCACGGCCTCCGTGGACGCGTGGTGCTGCAGAGCTTCAGCCTCGAGACCCTGTTCGCGCTGCAGCGGGTGTCGCCGACGACCCCGCGCATCATGTTGATCCGGGAGCTGCCCGCCGACCCCGTGCCGCTCGCGGAGCGGCTCGGCGTCATCGGGTTCGGCACGACCGCCGCCTCGGTGACGGCGGTGCCCGGGGCCCTCGAGGCACTGCACGAGGCCGGCGTCGCGGTGCTCTGCTACACCCTGAACACGCACGAGCGGTGGCAGGAGGTGAGCGCGATCGGCGTCGACGGGATCATCACCGACCAGCCGAGCGACCTCGACGAGTGGCTCGCCGTCACCGCGCCGGGCACCTGAGCGTCGGCGCCGGATCAGCTCGCGTCGAGCGCCAACCGGTCGGCGGCAGCCCGGAACGCCACGTGCATGCGCTCCGAGAACAGCACGAACCGTACCAGTGCCGGAGCGGCATCCGACTGGGCCGTGGTCTCGAGCGCGACGAGCGCTGCGTCGTCGGCGGGCCAGCCGTAGACGCCGGCCGAGATCGCCGGGAAAGCGACGGATGCCGCGCCGAGGCCGGCGGCGAGCGCGAGCGACTCGCGGTACGCCGAGGCGAGGAGACGCCGCCGTGTCGCCTCCTCGGGGCCCGGCCCCGGCCACACCGGACCCACCGTGTGCACGACCCACTTCGCGTGGAGGTTCCCCGCGCCGGTCGCGACCGCCTGGCCGGTGGGCAGCCCGTCGGGCAGCACCGTCGTCCGGAGCTGCCGGCACTCCGCCAGGATCGCGGGTCCGCCGGTCCGGTGGATCGCCCCGTCCACGCCGCCGCCGCCGAGCAGGCTCGAGTTCGCCGCGTTCACGATGGCGTCGACGTGCTCGGCGGTGAGGTCTCCGACGACGAGTTCGATCCGCGGCATCCGCTCGGTTACCCGCGGTTGTTGGAGAGCTCGAAGATGCGCAGCAGCTCTGCGACGGCGGCGTCGCGCTGGTCGCCGCCGGCCTCGTACATCTCGCTCACGTGCGTGCGGAGGTGGTTCTCGACGAGGAGCTTGTTGAGCGAGCCGAGCGACTTCTGCACGGCCAGCGAGAGCGTGATGATGTCGACGCAGTAGTCCTCGTTCTCGATCATCTTCTCGATGCCCCGCAACTGGCCCTCGATGATCTTCGTGCGGTGCAGGGCGCGCTTCTTGATGTCGTCGATCACGGGTTCAGGATACTCCGGCCGTTCGATACCCGGCTGGGTATCCCCGAACGCGGGCTCGTCGACCCGGCGGAACGGGCGCTAGCGTGGCCTCATGATCCGTCGTTCCGGTGGCGTCGTCGCGGTCGCCCTCACCGCGCTCGTCGCCGCGCTCGCCGGCCTCGCGCTCGCCGGCTCGCCCGCGAGCGCGAGGCCG
>NZ_WJSP02000179.1 GCF_009720255.1 Agromyces humi
GCGCCCGCCGGGCCGGCCGAGCCCGCCGCCGACCGCGTCGGTCACGTCGAGCAGCACGGCATCGATGTCATCCCGCCCTCCGACCGGCACGGCCGCCCGCGCGAGCTGTTCTGGGTCTGGATGTCGGCGAACGTGAACTACCTCTACTTCGTGCTCGGCGGCGTGCTCGTGCTGCTCGGCCTCTCCATCTGGGAGGCGCTCGCGATCACCGTCATCGGCAACCTCTGGTGGGCCGCCGTGGGCTGGCTCGCGGTGAGCGGGCCGGCGTCGGGCACGCCGAGCGTGGCGGTCATGCGCGCCATGTTCGGCATCCGCGGCAACCGCGTCTTCGGCGGGGGACTCGGCGTCGCGATCGGCCTGTTCTACGAGATCATCAACATCGCCGTGGCCACCCTCGCTGCGAACGCCCTGCTCGGCATCCTCGGCGTGCCGCTGCCCGCCGGCGCCGAGTGGATCGTGCTCGTGGTGGTCGCCGCCCTCAGCTTCGTGCTCAGCGTCTACGGGCACGCCACCATCCTGAAGCTCGCGCCCGTGTTCTCCGCCGCGCTCGCCGTGGCGTTCGTGGTGCTCGCCGTGTTCGTGCTCGGCGCCGCCGACTTCTCGTACACGCCGGCGCCCATGCCCGTCGGCGAGCACTGGGCCATGCTGCTTCTCGGCTACGCGATCATCGCCTCGGGCCCGCTGTCGTGGGGCACCGGCGCCGACTATGCGCGCTACCTCCCGCAGTCCACGTCGAAGCGCGCGGTCGCCTGGTGGACGGCGCTCGGCGGGTTCATCCCGGCGGTGCTCATCGGCACCCTCGGCATCGTCGCCGCGACGGCCATCGACATGACCGACCCGCAGCTCACGATCGGCGAGATCGTGCCGGGGTGGTTCACCCCGATCTTCCTCGCGATCGTCGTGCTCGGGAGCATCACCAACAACGTGCTCGTCGCGTACTCGACCGGGCTCTATGCGCAGGGTCTGGGCTTCCGCGTCTCGCGTGCGGCCACCGTCGTGGTCACGGGCCTCGTCGCCACGGCGCTCGCCGGATGGGCGGTCTTCCTCGCGCCGAGCTTCCTCGACACGCTCAACGCGTCGCTGGAGCTCAGCGTCACCGTGCTCGGGCCGCTCGTCGCCGTGTACGCCGTCGACATCTGGCTGCGCCGCAACCGCTACGACGGCGTGGCGCTGAGCGACGAGCGCCGCGCGAGCCCGTTCTGGTACTCGGGCGGCTGGTTCTGGGCCGGCACGATCGCCATGGTCGTCGCCACGACGCTCGCCGTGCTCATGGCCAACACGACCCTCTACGTCGGGCCGATCGCCTCGGCCCTCGGCGGCGCCGACCTCTCGGCGTTCGCCGGGCCGATCCTCGGCGGCGGCATCTACGCGGTGCTGTGGTTCACGACGAACCCGTACCGCGACCCGGCACGGCGCCCCGCGGCATCCGCGGGCCCCGCCGCCGACCGCAACGACGACCGCAACGCCGACCGCGACGACCATGATGAGACCACGACGGATGCCGCGGCATCCGCTCACCGCAACCTGGAGGTTCCCGCATGAGCTGGCGCATGCCCGCAGAGACCGCGCCGCACGACCGCACGTGGATGGCGTTCCCGCGCGAGGGGCTCACCCTCGGCGAGCGCGAATCCGACCGCGAGGCCGGCTACGCGGCCTGGAGTGCGGTCGCCAACGCGATCGTGCCGTTCGAGCCGCTCGTCATGGTCGTCGACCCGTCCGAGACGGCCCGGGCCCGCCGCATGCTCGACGGGGCGATCGAGCTCGTCGAGGCGCCGCTCGACGAGTTCTGGATGCGCGACTTCGGTCCGACGTTCGTCCTCGACGACGAGCGCCCGGGCGTGCTCGGCGCCGTCGACTGGATCTTCAACGGCTGGGGCGCGCCCGACTGGGCCGAGTGGACGAAGTCAGCCGAGATCGCGCGCGTCGTCGCCGATCGCGTGGGCGCCGAACTCGTGTCGAGCGTGCTCGTGAACGAGGGCGGCGGCATCCACGTCGACGGCGAGGGCACGGTGCTCCTCACCGAGACGGTGCAGCTCGACCCGCGCCGCAATCCCTACGCCGACCGGGCTCGCGTCGAGGCCGAGCTCGCGCGCACGATCGGCACGACCAAGGCGATCTGGCTGCCGCGCGGGCTCACGCGCGACTACGACGACTTCGGCACGAACGGCCACGTCGACATCGTCGCGACGATCCCGTCGCCAGGCCGCCTGCTCCTGCACGCGCAGCGCAACCCCGAGCACCCCGACTTCGAGGTGACGCGCGACCTGCGTGCGCAGCTCGAGGGCGAGACGGATGCCGCGGGCCGCCCGTTCGAGATCGTCGACCTCCCGGCTCCCGACACCCTGCGCGATCACGAGGGCTTCGTCGACTGGAGCTACGTCAACCACCTCGTCGTGAACGGCGGCGTGATCGCCTGCGGCTTCGGCGAGGAGCGGGCGGATGCCGCGGCGCGCGAGATCCTCGCCGACGCGTACCCCGGCCGCCAGGTGGTCACGATCGACGCGCGGGAGATCTTCGCCCGTGGCGGCGGCATCCACTGCATCACGCAGCAGCAACCGGCGCTCCCGGTGGAGGAGGCGCGATGAGCGCTGCGCCGTTCGACGTCGTCGAGGCGTCGATCGCCGACCTGCGCGCCGCGCTCGAGTCAGGACGGATGACGAGCGAGCAGCTCACCCGCGCCTACCTCGACCGCATCGAGGCGTACGACCGCCCGGGCACGGGGACCGCCCTGAACGCGCTCGTCGTGATGAACCCGTCGGCGCTCGAGGACGCTCGTGCCTCCGACGCCCGCCGCGCCCGCGGCGAGACCGTCGGTCCGCTCGACGGCATCCCGTACACGGCCAAGGACAGCTACCTCGCGCGCGGTCTCACGGCCGCCGCCGGAAGCCCGGCGTTCGAGCACCTCGTCGCCCAGCGCGACGCGTTCACGATCGAGCGGCTGCGGGCGGGCGGCGCCGTGCTCATCGGGCTCACGAACATGCCGCCCATGGCCAACGGCGGCATGCAGCGCGGCGTCTACGGCCGCGCCGAGAGCCCGTACAACGCCGAGTACCTCACGGCCGCGTTCGGCTCGGGCTCGTCGAACGGCTCGGGCACCGCGACGGCGGCGTCGTTCGCGGCGTTCGGCCTCGGCGAGGAGACGTGGTCGTCGGGCCGCGCGCCGGCGTCCAACAACGCGCTGTGCGCCTACACCCCGTCTCGCGGCGTGATCTCGGTGCGCGGCAACTGGCCGCTCGTGCCCACGATGGACGTCGTCGTGCCGCACACCCGCACCATGGCCGACCTGCTCGAAGTGCTCGACGTGATCGTCGCCGACGACCCCGAGACGCGCGGCGACTTCTGGCGCGTGCAGCCGTGGGTGTCGATCCCGCGGTCGTCCGTGGTTCGCCCTGTCTCGTACGTCGCACTGCTGCCCACGGATGCCGCGGGGGCGCCCGATCCCGAGGCGGCCCGCTCCGCGCTCGCCGGCAAGCGGTTCGGCATCCCGCGCATGTACGTGAACGCCGATCCCGACGCTGGAGCGGCCGAGCCCGGACGCAGCCCAGGCATCGGCGGCGCCACCGGGCAGCGCATCGAGACGCGGCCGTCGGTGGTCGAACTCTGGGAGGCCGCCCGCCGCGATCTCGAGGCGGCCGGCGCCGAGGTCCTCGTAGTCGACTTCCCGGTCGTGTCGAACTACGAGGGCGACCGCCCTGGCGCGCCGACCATCGCAACGCGCGGGCTCGTCTCCCCCGAGTACCTGCGCCGCGAGATCGTCGACCTGTCGGCGTGGTCGTGGGACGACTTCCTCGACGCCAACGGCGACCCCGCGCTGCATTCGCTCGCCGACGTCGACGGTGCCCGCATCTTCCCGCACCCCGAGGGTGCGCTGCCCGACCGCTACACCGGCTTCGACGACGACATCGCGGAGTATCCCGAATGGGCTCGATCGCATCGCGCCGCCACCCTCGCCGACATGCCCGAGCTGCCCGACGGGCTCCGCGGCCTCGAGGAGACCCGACGCGTCGACCTCGAGGCATGGATGGACGACCTGGGTCTCGACGCGGTCGTGTTCCCGGCGGTCGCCGACGTCGGCCCCGCCGACATGGACGTGAACCCGGCCTCAGCCGACCTCGGCTGGCGCAACGGCGTCTGGGTCGCGAACGGCAACCTCGTGCCGCGGCACCTCGGCATCCCGACGGTGACGGTGCCCATGGGCACCATGGCCGACATCCGGATGCCGGTGGGCCTCACGTTCGCCGGACGCGCCTACGACGACACGGCCCTCCTCTCGCTCGCCGCCGCGTTCGAGGCGACGGGCTCGCGCCGCACCCCGCCGCCGCGCACCCCGCCGCTCTGACGACGGCTAGTCTGCGGGCATGGCGGCCAGTCGATCACGGGCTGCGGTGTACGCGCGACGACGCAAGCGCCGCATGGGCCGGGTCGCGCACGACCTGACCGATGGACAGTGGGCGGCGCTCACCGCCGAGTGGGGCGGCTGTGCCTACTGCGGCGTCGCGGCTCGCGCCCTGCAGCGCGACTGCGTGCTGCCGATCTCGCGCGGTGGCCGGTACACGCTCCAGAACGTGGTGCCGGCGTGCGGGTCGTGCAACGCGAGCAAGTGCAACGACGAGGTCACGTCGTGGCTGCGACGCAAGAAGCTCGACGAGCGCCGCTTCCTGCTCCGGCAGCGCGAGATCGCCCTGCTCCTGCTCGCGCGCTTCGCGGATCCGGATGCCGCGACGCCCTGATCGATCGAGGCGAGCGCACTTCGGCCGGTTCGTCAACCCTCGAGCCCAGGCCGCAGGACCTCCCTAGGCTGGCCGTGGACGGACCGGCCGAGAAGGGTTCCCGGTTCCGCGCCCGCCCGGGAAGGATCCCATCATGGCCACGTACGACGTGTCCGGACGCTCGGCGATCGTGACGGGAGCGGGCAGCGGCATCGGGCGCGCGATCGCCCTTCGACTCGCCGACAGCGGCGCCGCGGTGATCGTGAACGACCTCGACGGCGATCATGCCCAGTCGGTCGTCGCGGAGATCACGGATGCCGGTGGCCGAGCCGAGGCATCTGTCGGCGACGTGACGGATGCCGCGTGGATCGACTCCTCCGTCGAGGCGGCCGATCGGCTCGCCCCGCTGCGGATCGCCGTGAACAACGCGGGCATCGGCGGCGCCTCTGCGCTGATCGGGGAGTACCCCGACGACAGCTGGGCAAGGGTCATCGACATCAACCTCAACTCGATCTTCCACGGCATGAAGCGCCAGCTCCCGGCGATCGCGGCGAACGGCGGCGGCGCGATCGTGAACATCGCGTCGATCCTGGGCAGCGTGGGATTCGCGAACTCGTCGGCGTACGTCACCGCCAAGCACGGCGTCGTGGGCCTCACGAAGAATGCCGCGCTCGAGTACGCCGACCAGGGCGTGCGCGTGAACTCGGTCGGCCCGGGCTTCATCAAGACGCCGCTGATCGACGCGAGCCTCGACGATGCCGCCCAGCAGTTCCTGGTCGGCATGCACCCGCTCGGCCGGCTCGGTGAGCCCGACGAGGTCGCGCACCTGGTGGCGTTCCTCGCGAGCGACGGTGCGAGCTTCATCACCGGCAGCTACCACCTCGTGGACGGCGGCTACACCGCCCGTTGACGGTGCGCCTGATCGGCGTCACTCCCGTCTACAGGGGCTGGGACCCGGCGAGCCCTCGCTCGAGTCGCGCCGGATCGAAGAGGCGCAGCGCGGTGAGCGACAGCACCGTGACGCGGCTCCGCAGCACGCGCCGCGCCACCTCCTCGAGGATGGGCACGGCGCCGCTGCCTGCGTCGAGGTCCGTGTCGGCGAGCAGCAGGATCTCCTCGAACGCCGCCTCCTCGGCGGCGGCCGCTCCCGACGCGTACTCGGGGTCGCGCTCGAACACGCGAACGTTCGTGCCGCCGTGCCGCGCGAACTCCCGGATCAGCTCGCTCCGCCGCAGCGCGAGTCGCTCGTACGGGTCCAGGTCGTCGAACGTCCGTCCGCTCGGGCCGACCTCATGGCTCGGGCCGAGCGCATGGCTCGGCCCGAGCGCATGGCTCGCGCCGAGCGCATCGCTTGCGCCGACCGCGCTCGCCGTGCTGGCTCCCACGCGCTCGCCCACCCCGCGGTGGGATTCGGCGAAATCCGCCACAGCCTCCCGCACGATCGACTTCTTCGAACCCCGCATGAAGTAGGCCAACTGCGTGACGAGCTCGTCGGTGTGCTCGTCGATCTTGATCGTCTTCTCCTGCATGGCCGTGCCGCTCCCTTTCGTCCCCTTCGCGGGCTCGTCCTGTCCTCTCCGCGCCGATGCGCTCGGATTCGAGCGATGTTTCCCTGTGAAAACCGGTGCCGAAGTGCCGAAGTGCCGAAGTGCCGGAACTTCCTGAAGGGAAACATGTCTCGGAATTCAAGCCCGTCGGGCGATCGCGGTGGGGTCCTGCCGCCACGGCCCAGCCGACCCGTCGGCCGACCGTGGATGTGGAGGAGCGGTCAGCTGACCTGGACGCTGCGCTCGTCGAGGCCCGTGGCGCCATCGGGGACCACGCCCTGCACGTCGGCGGTCTGCACCTCGCCGTCGGCCGCGGTCGCGCGGACGCGGAGGGTGTGGCCGCCCGACGTGGCATCCCAGTCGTAGCGCCACTGCACCCACGTGTCGTCCGAGATCGCCGTGGCGAGCGTCGCCGGCTTCCATGGGCCGTCGTCGACCTGCACCTCGACCGCCTCGATGCCCACGTGCTGCTGCCAGGCCACCCCCGCGACGGTGACCGGGCCGGCGGTGAGCGGCTGGCCGGTGCGGGGCACGTCGATGCGGGACGAGAGCTTGATCGGACCGCGTTCGCTCCAACCGCGGTCGGTCCAGTAGGCGGTGACCGCATCGAAGCGCGTCACCTCGAGGTCGACCACCCACTTGGTGGCCGAGACGTAGCCGTACAGCCCGGGCACCACCATGCGCACGGGGAAGCCGTGCTCGGCCGGCAGCGGCTCGCCGTTCATCCCCACGGCGAGGATGGCGTTGCGGTCGTCCCGCAGCACCGTGAGCGGCGTCGAAGCGGTGAAGCCGTCGACGCTGCGCGAGAGCACCATATCGGCCTCGGCCGTCGGGGCCGCGCGGGCGAGCAGCTCCCGGATGGGATATCCGAGCCACACCGCGTTGCCGATGAGCCCGCCGCCGACCTCGTTCGACACGCACGTGAGCGTCGTGATGCTCTCCTCGAGGGGGAGCGCGAGCAGCTCGTCCCATGTGAGCGTCACCTCCCGGTCGACGAGGCCGTGGATGCGGAGGCTCCAGCTCGACGGGTCGACGGCCGGTACGGCCAGGGCGGTGTCGATGCGGTAGAACTCGGCGTTCGGCGTGACGACCGGCGGCAGGCCGTCGATGTCGAACTGGGCGGAGGCGGGCACGGTCGCGCTCGTCACCGGCTTCGGGAGCGTGATCGCCTCGCGGATCGCCGTGACCGCCCTGCTGCCGGCCTGCAGGGCGTACCCCCCGGCCGCGGCGAGGGCGCCGAG
>NZ_WJSP02000018.1 GCF_009720255.1 Agromyces humi
CCCGCGGTCGTGTCCGCTCGCGTTCGGCGCGGCCCCGGCCAGGCCGGGTTCGCGCACACCGCCCTCCTGGGCGTCGGCACGCCGCACGACGCGGCCGACGAGCAGTGCCACGATGATGGCGACGGCGATCCAGGCCGCGATGACGGCGACAACGGTGATGGCGATGGGATCCATCCTGGCTCCTCCTCGAGTCCAAGAGATTACCCAGCGGCCCCACGCTCGGCCGGTGGTGAGGCTCATGGTACTCGAATCAGGCCCCGGCGCGAGGGTGAGTGTCCACAGGGCCCGACCGGAGTGCGAAGTCGTCAGTACGCCCCGTCGCTGGCGACGACCGCCCGGAGGGTCTTCCAGAGGATGATCAGGTCGCCCGTCGTCGTCCAGTTCTCGACGTAGAACAGGTCGAGACGCACGGTCTCGTCCCAGTCGAGGTTGGAGCGACCGCTGACCTGCCACAGGCCGGTGATGCCCGGCTTGACGAGGAACCGCCGGTGCACGTGCTCCGCGTACTGCTCCACCTCGCGGGGCAGCGGAGGCCTCGGGCCGACGATCGACATGCTGCCGAAGAACACGTTGAACAGTTGCGGCAGCTCGTCCAGGCTGTAGCGGCGGAGGATCTTCCCGATCGGAGTCACCCGCGGATCGTCCCGCATCTTGAACATGATCGAGTTGCCGGCCTCGCCCTCGTCGCGCGCCAGCTCGGCGAGACGATCCTCGGCATCCTCGTACATCGAGCGGAACTTCAGCATCTCGAACTCCTCACCGCGGAGTCCGATGCGCTTCTGGCGGAAGATGACCGTGCCGGGCGTGCTCAAGCGGATGAACATGGCGATGCCGATCAGCACCGGCGACAGGAGGGCGATCAGCAGTCCGGAGCCGACGAAGTCGAACACGCGCTTGGCGTGGAGCTTGCCGCCGTCGTACCGCGGGGTCTCGACGTGGATCAGGGGGAGTCCGGCGACCGGCCGGGTGTGCAGGCGGGGGCCGCCGATGTCGGTGAGGCTCGGCGCCACGATGAGGTGCTGCCGGCCCGGCTCGAGCGACCAGCTCAGTTCGCGCACCCGTTCGCGCGACAGCTCGTTCGAGCTCGTGATCACGACCGTGTCGGCGTCGACGGCCTCGAGGGCCTCGTTCAGCCGATCGAGCGAGCCGGACACGGGGATGTCCGTGCCGGGGATCACGCCGGCGATGAGGCCGTTCGACGTGCACGCACCCACGACGCGGAGGCCGGCCTGCGGCGATCGCGCGAGGTCCCGTGCCGTCGCGGCGATCGACTCCTGGGAGCCGACGAGCAGCACCCGGCTCGACATCTGACCGGCACGCCGGCGGCGCGCGAGCCACTGGCGCCAGGTCCATCGGCTCCCGAGCAGCCCGACCAGGCCGACCGGCAGTGCCAGCAGCAGGAAGCCGCGGAGGCCGTCGAACGCCAGCACGTAGACGAGGAACCCGAGCGCGCACACCATCAGGACCGTGATGTGCAGCACCCTGCGGTACTCGAGGGCGCCCGACCCGACGACGCGCGGCGAACGGCTGCCCACGATGGACAGCGCGAGCGACCACGTGACGATCACGAGCACGCCGAACACCACGGCGGCCGGGACGCCGACGAGCTCCGCGGTCGCGAGCTGCTTCGGTACCCCACCGAGCAGCAGTGCGCCGAACACGCACACGGTGATGACAAGAAGATCGGTGGAGACGAGCATCCGGCCGTAGCGCTGTTCCCAGCTCGCCGACCGCGTCCCCCTCGAACTCCTCGCCATCTCGGTCTGAATGGCTTGAGTCAAGAGTTTCTCCCCCTCGATTGCTCATCAATGTAGAGAGGCGGGCCGTGGCAGTACTAGATCGCGTAGCCGGAATTTACATACTCGTCACGTGGGCTCCATCCGACCGGGTGAAGATGGAGGGGCACCCCGACGGGTGCCTTGGAGCAGTGTGGCTTCCTCCGCGCACAGGCTGACCGGGACCAGGATCCCGGGCCCGACCGGTAAGGAACCGATGACCCGATCCACGCGCTTCGCAGACGCCTCGGCACCGCCCGGGGCGAGGACTTCCGCCCACTGGCGGCGATCGTCGCGCGCCGTGGCGGGCCTCGTCGCGCTGGCGATCACATCGATGTTCGTCGGCTGCGCGAGCGCGGCGGGCGAAGAACGGGCTCCGACACCCGCCCGCAGCGCCGACATCGACATCGTCGAGGCGCTGCCGTACTGGAGCGACGGCGACTCGACGCTCATGGCCGACGCGTGCCTGCCCGCGTCCGATGCGCCCGTCCCCGCAGTGATCCTGCTGCACGGCGGCGGCTTCACCGAAGGCGACCGCATCGGCGGGGGCATGCGCGCGCTCTGCGAGCTCATGGCGCGCAGCGGCCTGGCCGGCATCTCGATCGACTACCGACTCGCGCCCGACCACGTGTTCCCCGCTCAGCTCGACGACGTGTCCCACGCGGTGGAATGGCTGCGCGACCCCGAGCAGGTCCAGCGCTTCGGCATCGACCCCGCGAAGATCGGCCTGCTCGGCAGCTCGGCCGGCGCCATCCTCGCGCAGACCTACGCGGCATCCGGAACCGGGCCGACCGACGAGGGCACCCGCGTGGGCGCGGTCGTGTCGCTGTCGGGAGTCTCCCTGCTGACCGAGGCGGCGCTCCAGCTCGGTGTGCCCAGCCCCGAAGCGGCCGGCATGGCGCTCGCCTACCTCGGATGCAGCGACCCGACCGCCGCGAACTGCCCCCAGGCGGCGTCGGCGTCGGCGCTGCTCAACGTCGATCCGTCCGATCCTCCGATGTTCCTCGTGAACGGGTCGGCCGAGCTCGTCCCGGTCGAGCAGGCCGAGGCCATGCGCGACACGCTCGAGGAGGCCGGGGTGCCCGTCGAGCTGACCATCGGAGCGGGCGCCAGCCATGGCGTCCAGCTGCTCACCAATGAAGTTCGTTCCCGCCTCGTCGAGTTCCTCGCCGAGCACCTGTAGAAAGGCGAACGCCATGTCCGTAACGTCCCAGAACCACGCGGGAACCACCACCCTCATCGAACCGTCCTCGCTCGTGCTGACGACCGCGTCGTCACCCGCCACGAGGGGCATCAACCCGAACGACGAGTTTCGATCGACCGAGCGGGATGGAGGCCGGGGAATGGAGTTCACCGAGGTCGTGCGCACGATCGGCAGGAACTGGATCCTCATCGTCGTCACGGTGATCGCCGCCTCGGTCGTCGGATGGCTGGTCGCGTCGACCAGCACACCGACCTATACCGCCGAGAGCAAGGTGATGCTGAGCGCGGTGACGGTCACGGCCGCCCCCCAGGAGCAGGTCCAGGGCAACAACCTCGTCATCCAGCAGATGGGCACCTACACCGCACTGGTGATGACCCCGCTCGTGCTCCAGCCCACGATCGACCAGCTGTCGCTCGACAGCACCCCCGTCGAGCTCGCCGAGGACATCAGCGCGACGCCCGTCGAGGGCACGTCCATCCTCACCATCACGGCCGAGGGCGACGACCCCGCGAGCGCAGCAGAGCTCGCCGATGCCCTTGCTGCGAACTTCGTCGCGGTCATCAGCGACCCGGCCGCCGGCGTCGGCGTGCCGGGAACGATCGCCGGGCGCGTCGTCCAGCAGGCCGAGGCTCCCGAGGAACCCTCGAGCCTGCCTCCGGTCGTCATCGTCGCCATCGCCTTCGCGGCGGGCCTCGTGCTCGCCCTCCTGCTCGTCGTGCTCCGCGAGGTCTCGAACACCCGCGTGCGCAACGGCCGCGACCTCGCGAAGGCGACCGGCGCGAACGTGCTCGGCACGATCCCGCGGGTGCGAGGCCGAGCACGTGCGTCCATCCGGACGGCGATGGAGCGCAAGGGGTTCGGTGAAGCCGTCCGGCTCGTGCGCCTCCAGCTCAAGCACCTGCTGGCGGGACCGCAGCCGGTGGTCGCCTTCACGTCGCCCGCCGGCCGGGAGGGCAAGACCACGGTCGCGGCGGGCGTCGCGCTCGCGCTCGCCGAGGACGGCACCCGCGTGACGCTGGTCGATGCCAACCTCCGAGCACCCCGCCTCGCTTCCGTCTTCGGCATTCCCGCGGAGGGCGGTCTCGATGCCGTGCTCACGGGCTCCGCGCCGCTCGGGGCCATCGAGCCGATCACCGTCGCGCCCGGGCTCGACGTGCTCCCGACCGGCAAGGTGGGCGCCGGCTCGAGCGAACTCCTGGGCTCGGCCCGGATGCACGACCTCGTCCGCTCCCTCTCGAAGCACTGCGACATCGTGATCCTCGACGCCGGATCGGCCGGGGAGGTGGCGGATGCGAGCGAGCTCGCTGCCGTCGCCACCGGGTTCGTCATGGTCGTGCGGGCCGGTAGGACCCGCGCGTCCCGACTCCGGATCGCGGAGGCGAACGTGCGCGGCGTGGACAGCACGCTGTTCGGCGTGGTGCTCGACGACGTCCCCACTTCGGGCCCCGACGCGCGGGCCTGAGCGAGCCGCGACCATGAGCCTGTTGGGGGAGCGAACATGAGCACGGAGGCATGGCCCTGGCTGACACCGGGCGTCCGCACGACGGCCTGGTCCGTCGCGGGCGTCGGTGCTGCAGTGGCGATCGCGGCGCTCGGCTGGATCGACCCGGTGATCCCGTTCGCCGCGGTCGCCGGGATCATCCTACTCGCCGTGGCGGTGTTCCTCCCGAAGCTGTTCGCGCTGCTGGCCATCGTGACCATCGTCTTGACGAGCCCGATCCAGTCGGCGCTCGGGGCAGCGGGAAGCTACGCGGATGAAGCCGTCGTGCTCCTCGCGTTCGCGAGCTTCAGCGTGCGCCGATTCGTGACCGACCGTCGACTCGTGTACCTGCCGGGCCTGCCGTGGTTCGGGCTGTTCATCGCCATGGGCGTGCTGGGCGGCATGGTCAACCGCGTCGCGTTCGGCACGATGAGCGAGGCGATGCTGCTCATCCTGAAGGGCCTGATCTTCGCCTTCGCGCTCGCCCAGCTCCGGTGGACCGTACGCGACCTCCGGCTCCTCGCCAGGATCGGAGCGGTCGCCGTCATCTTCTTCGCGTTGACCGGCGTGATCAACCTCGTCGCACCGGGGGTCTGGTCGTCGCTCATCTCGGGAGACGAACCGGTCACCGCGGTCATGGGCGTGCCGGCGCTCAGCGGTCCGTTCCAGCATCCCGCCGCCTTCAGCCGGTTCTGCGCCGTGCTGGCCATCGCGCTCATCGCCTACGGGCTGATCGTGCGGGCATCCCTCGGCAACGCGATCCTGCTTCTCGTCACGGGCGGGCTCGCGGTGCTCACGTTCCAGGTCAAGACGATCATCGGCCTCGGGGCGACGGCGGGGCTCCTCCTGCTGCGGTACGGGCGCCCGGTCATGTGGATCGCAATCCTCTGCGTGGTGCCGATCATCGGGGTCGTGATCGTGCCGCCGCTCTACGAGCTGATCGCCGGCGACTTCGAGATCTACGTCGTGCAGGATTCCGCGCGCTCCGCGCTGACCCTCGGTTCGCTCTCCGTCGCGGCCCACTACTTCCCGCTCGGTGCGGGCTTCGGCAGGTATGGGAGCTACACGGCCGGCGCCACGTACTCTCCCGAGTACGTCGAGCTCGGGTTCACGCGCATCTACGGGCTGGGTCGCGGCGATGCCGGGATGTTCCTGAACGACACGCAGTGGCCGGCCATCCTCGGCGAGAGCGGATGGCTCGGCGCCGCGTTCTTCGCAGCCGGGATCATCGCCATCCTCGTGTCGCTCTGCCGGCCCACGTCGCCTGACGAACCGACGCTGGTCAAGTGGCTGCGGGTCACGGGCATCGGCTGGCTTCTCGTGCTCCTGATCGAGTCCGTCGCGGCGCCCGTGTTCGTGTCGGCGCCCTCCTACCCGTTCGTGTTCGCCGCAGCCGGGATGATCGCCTCCTTCCGCGACAGCGCCCGCATCCCCGGGCTGCGCCTTCCGCGCACTGCCGCGACGCCCAGGCCGACGTCGGTCCGCAGTGCGGCGCTCGTCGAGTGAGCGACGCCGATCGTGACCGCCGCATCGCCGCCCCGACTGCACTACCTCGACGGACTCCGGGCATCGCTCATGGTGCTCGGCATCCCCTACCACTCGGCGCTCGCGTTCTCGGGGCTGCCGTGGCTCATCGGCACTGACGCCCCATCGCCGTTCCTCATCGCCTTCGCCGAGTTCCTCCACATCTGGCGGATGCCCACGTTCTTCATCGTCGCCGGCTTCTTCGCCCTGATGGTCATCCGCAGGCGAGGTCCCCGTCGCTGGTACGCCGGACGACTGCAGCGACTCGGGATCCCGCTCCTCTTCGGCGTCGTCGTGCTCAGCCCCATCCAATGGGCCATCATCGCGGCATCCCGGGGCGCCCGCGGTCGCTCGATCTGGGACTTCCTGGTCGAGCAGTGGTCGCATCCCGGCTCCTACTGGACGATGCACCTCTGGTTCCTGGTGGTGCTGCTCATCTACTCGGGAGTGCTGGCGCTGCTCTTCGCGCCGCCGATCCGCCGGCACGTCGCGCGAGCGACGGCCGCGATCACCAGCCGCATGGCGGGCTGGAGGTTCGGCCTCCTCGCCTACCTCGCCACGTCATCGGCGATCGTCGTGGTCGGCCTCGCCGTGTGGACGGTCGGCGGGATCGCGGGGCTGCTCTCGAACCTCGTCTCGCGCAACCTCGTCATCTACGCACCGTCCTTCCTCACCGGTCTCGTGCTGGCCTTCCGGCCGGCGTACCTGGAGCGGTTCATGCAGCTGCGGAGGACCCCGCTGCTCGTCGCCGGACTGGCCACGGCGGCCTACTTCATCGGCATGGCGCTGGCCGGGGCATCCGATGCAACGGTGGCGCTCGTGACCCAGGCGGTGCTCTGGCCCGTGGCGGGACTCGTCTGGGCCGCGCTCGCGTTCAAGGTGGCGACGCGGGTCTTCCGCGAGCGTTCGCGCGTCGTCGACTGGCTGGTCGACTCATCGCTGGTCGTCTACCTCGTGCACCAGCCGCTGGTACTGGGCTTCGCCCTGCTCTTCATCGGCGCGGGCGTCCCCTCGCTCGTCGGCTTCGTCCTGACCGTGATCCTGACGGCCGTGGTGGCAGGCGTCACCTACGAGCTGGTGAACTGCGTGCCGGTGCTCCGCTTCCTGACGACCGGATCCGCCGCGCCGGGGACCGGCCTGCTGAGCGGGATCCGGATGCGGCGACGGGCACCCGAGGCATCCACGAGCTGAGGCGGTCGACTGGCGACGGTCAGCAGCCGGGCGCGGTCAGCGCCTTGACGAACGCGCCGGTCTGGTAGAAGTACTGGTGCACCCAGCCGCCGAGCCCCGACGGCTGGTCGGCGACGGCTCGCATCGAGAGCTCGCCGTCGAAGCACCGGTCGATGATCAGGCGGGCTCGGGAGACGTGCGGCGTCATCGTGACGACGATGGCGCTGTCCCAGCCGTGCTCCTGCGACATCTCGGCGAGGAGCCGGGCCTCGCCCTGGGTGGTGGCCGGGTCGGGCGCTCGGCAGAGCACGTCGCCACCCGGGAGGTTGCACGCGCTGAAGCGGCCGCGCGACGGCGTGCCCTCGGCGAGGGCGTCGCCGGGAACCGAGATCAGCATCTCGTCGGCCGCGCCGGTCTCGATGAGCTCCCGCGCGAGAGCGATCCGGGCGGGCGTCGGCGGGCCGATCACGTAGACCACGTCGGCCTGGGCCGGCACCGCATCGACCGCCGGGAAGACGTACAGGGGAAGCCCGACCAGGACGAACGCGACGACGAGCACCCCGATGGTGACGGCCACCGCGCCGACCGCGCGGCCCAGTCGCCTCGGGGCGGTCCTCGGCGGGGCCGCCTCAGTGGCCTCAGCGGTCGAGGGCGTCACGCCAGAGCCGCTCGAGTCGGGGATAGAGCGCCGAGGCCGAGTAGTGCTCGGCGAACGTCCGCCTGGCGCGTTCCACCACGGTGCGCCGAGCCGGCTCGGACGTCATCACGGTGTGGAGCGCTGCGCGCAGGGACTCGGCGTCGCCTGCGGGAACGAGGATGCCGGAACCGTCGCCGAGCACCGCGGGGATGCCGCCGACGTCGGTCGCGATCACGCAGGCATCCCGCGCCATGGCCTCGAGGATGAACATCGGCATGGCCTCGTCACGCGACGGCAGCACAGCGACCGCCGCCGACTCGAGCCGGGCGAGGAGCTCGGCGTGGGGAAGCGAGCCGAGGACGCTGGCGTGCGGAAGATCGGCAGGCACGAGCTCGGGTTCAGCCACCGGGCCCGCGATCTCGAGATGCCAGGTGCCGTCGGGCTCGAGCGCTCGCCAGGCGTCGACGAGCACGTCGACGCCCTTCCGCGTGGAGACCTTGCCGCCGAACACCACCCGCGGCTGCTTCGTGGCAGCAGGTGCGGAGGCGACCGCGTTCGGCACGACGGCGATCCGGTCCTCGGGGATGAAACCGGCGACGGACGCGCGGGTCGCCTCGCTCAGGACGAACACCCGTGAGGCTGCGCGAAGCACTGGGCCGACCCGCTCGGGATGCGCGTTCGCGTACTCGACGAAGCTGCTTCCATGGAGATGGGCGATCGTCGCGAAGCCGCGGCGACTGGCGAGGCGGAGCAGGTGCCCTTCGCGGACGAACGAGCCCCCTTGCGACAGGTGCACCACGACCAGGTTCCGTTCCGGGTCTCGAAGCCTCCGCACCGCCAGGACCGCGCGCAGGAAGAGCAGGTACGCCCTGAGGCCGCGGCTTCCGTCCCGCGAGGGGATCACGCGGATGTCGAACGACTCGAAGTCCCAGGCAGCGTAGGCGTTGACGACCTGCGTCATGCCGCCGGCCACCTCCCCGTGCCGGCCGACGTGCCACGCCACGAGGTCGTGTCCGCGAATCGTCGCGGTGGGCTGCGCGGCCATCAGCGCACCCCAGCGGGGACCGGCGAGGCGCGGTGGCCGGTCAGGAGCTGGGCGAGTCGGCCGCGCACCGACTCCAGATCCGACTTCGCCGTGGTGAGCGCCGCCATCATCTCGGCTCGACGGGCGAGCACGTCGCCGAGCCGCTCCCCGATGGCCGCCGCGTCCATGCCGTCGGTGGCCACCGACACGCCATGGATGCCGGCCGCCTGGAAGTGCCGGTCGATCTTGTCCGACCGGTCCACGAGGAGCGCGATGGGGACCGCGCCCTCGGTGTACGCGGCGATGAGCACGTGCATGCGGTCGCTGATCGCGAGCGCGGTCCTGCGGTAGGTCTCGCGGAGCGCGAGCTCCTGGCCCTCGTGATCCGTGCCGTCCCAGTCCTGCAGCTCCGCACCGAGTCGATCGGCGAGCCAGAGCGATCGTGGGCTGTCGGGGAGCACCTGGGTTGCGACGACGATGCGCAGGCCGTTCGCGTCGGCGAACGAGCGTATGCCACTGATCCACTCCGCCGTGGGCAGGGGCCGGTCGACGCGCATCGAGACCACGATCGTGTCCCGCTCGCCGGAGTGGTCGAAGTCCTCGGGGCCTTCGGCGAAGGCGAGGTCGGGCATGAGCTCGCCGCGGCGGAGGTACTCCACCGTCTTCACGTCCCGCCAGGCCGTCAGCTGGGAGAGCATGACCGACGGGGTGATCAGGAGCCTCGGCAGCGGCGCGAAGTTGCGGGAGCCGGCTCCGATCCTCGCCACGCGCCCGCCGCGCGCCCGCATCAGGCCGGCCATGGGCAGCATGCTGAGGTGTTCCTTCATGCCGATGAGGGTGAGCTGGATCTCGCCGGGCTTGAACACGTACGAGCCGTCGCCCCGTGCGGCCGATCGCAGGCCGGCGCGATACCACGTGCCGAACGAGCGGTACACGACGTCGTCGTCTCCCACGCCCAGAGCGGTCGCATACCCGTCGGGCGAGGGACCCACGTAGACATGGAGCCGGCCCAGCGGTCGAAGCCACTCGATGAGCTGCCGACGCAGGATGATGTCGCCGATGTTCTCGTACTGCCCCACTCCCGGAACGAAGATCTGCGCCTGGCTCATGGTCGTTCTCCACTCGTGCGGCTCGCGTCGGAGCGTTCTGCGGTCACGGTCCGGTCACGGACGCTGGTCCATCGTCGGGCCGCCGACTCGATGACCCCGCGGTCGAGGTCGTCGACCTCGGCGCCCCTGCCGATGTCGAGGTCGTTCAGCATGCCGGCGATCTGCTGCTGGTGGTCGTCGACGTGCTCACCACGGCGCTTGCGTCGCACCACCGCGAGCGGGTAGATCCCGAGGTCGATGAGCCCGAGGATCGTTCCCACTCCCGCGTGGGTGATCACGACATCCGCGTCCCGCGCGTAGGCCTCGAACTCCGCCGCGTCGACGAAGGACCGCACCGTGCCCGGGAGGTCGCGACGGGGCGGCGTGCTCCCCAACTGCCACACCGTGTCCTCGTTCGCGATGTCGAGGTCGAGGATGCGGTCGACGAGCGCATCGAACGCGAAGCCCTTGATGGTGCCGAGGGTGATGAAGACCTTCAGCGGGCGCCCCGCATCGACCGGGCGCGACCCGCTCACATAGTCGTTCAGGACGCTCGGATGCACCTTCCAGCGCCCGTTCGACCAGTTCGCGTGCTGGGTCCGCATCTCCGCGAGCCGCGACATCGCAAGGACGCGTCCCGAGAGGGACGGTCCGTCGACTCGCGAGACGCTCTCGATGTACATCGCCGGCATGCCGGCCATGCGAGCGGCCGGGAGGGCGGCGAGCGCGAGGGCGGAACCCGTGCTCACCGCCGCGTCGAAGCGCTCGCCCTTCAGCTCGGCGGAGATGCGTCGCCATGCCGCATAGAGCGCGACGTAGTCGCGAGGTCCGACGTACGGGACGTGGAGCACGTTCCGGCCCGCGAGCAACGACTTCTCCTGCAGCGAGTCGAAGGTGACCCAGAGCGACTCGTCCGACGCGCCGAGGCCCGGCGCCAATCGCACCAGCTGCGCGAGGTGGCCGCCCGTCGACGCCGCGAGCAGCAGTCGTCGCTCCGTGGTCGGGGCCAGTTCGAGTGTCCTAGGCATCTGTCCCCCCTTCCCGGCGGCCCGCCGACGCTCGAACGGTCAGGATGCCGCGACTCACGTCGGGTCGCTCGCCGCCTTGCGGACGTCGCCCGATGGGTGGGAGGAGCGAGCCGATGCCCGAGGCAACGACGGCGGAACGAGCAGCCACCGGGCCCGTTGGGTGAGGCGCGCCAGCAGCAGCGACATGAGGACGGTGAACGCGACGACCGCGAACTGCACCAGGACGTTGACCGGCCGCGGCCAGTCGGGGTACAGCAGCCCGATCAGGCCCGTGACCGGCACGATGATGTACAGGTGGAACAGGTAGATCTGCAGGCTCTGCTTGCCGAGCGGGCTGACGAACCGCAGTGGCCGCAATCGAACGAGGTACTTCGACGCGAAGATCCCGACCGCGATCGCCGATACCTGGCCGGCCAGCACCACCAGCGGAACGAACCGGAGGTGCATGACGACGAGTGCCCCGCAGGAGATGACGAACGCGAGGACGGCCGCCAGCAGCGCCACCGAACCCGCCCGGTCGATCAGCGCGTTGACCTGCTTCGCGTACACCGTCCCGGCCACGAAGAACACGGCGAGCGCCAGGATCCGATTCCACCCGATGTTCTGCGCCGAGAGCAGTCCGCTCGTCACCAGCGTCGACACGATGGCGAGCCCGCCCACCTGGAGCCAGCGGGGAACGCGTCGCAGGAGCCATGCCAGCAGCGTGAACAGGAACAGCGCGTACATGAACCAGTAGCTGCTGCTCGGCCAGACGAGGATGAGAGCGAGGCTCAGCGGATTCGTCGCCGAGAGCTCCCCGAGCTCCCCGTTGATGCCGGGCACCACCAGGTAGAACACCGCGCGGATGACCGACCAGAGGATGTAGATGTAGAGGATCGGCCACAATCGCCGACGCCAGGTCTGGCCGAACGTCCAGGTCGAGGTCCGGAAGTTCATCAGGCCGGCGATGAGGAAGAACACCGGCATCGCATACAGCTCGCCGACGGCCTTCAGGACGCCCACCGTGCCGCCCACGCCGACATGCGAGAGGTAGAGGGCCGAGTGGTAGTACACGACCATCAGGATCGCGACGCCCTTGGCGAAGTCCACCCAGGCCTTCCGGCCGATGTTCCCGCGTTCGTAGATGGGTTGGGGAGTCTTTGAGCTCATCGTCTCGTCCAATCACGGGGAGACGGCCGCCCCGACTGCACAGGCCGGGTGCCTGGCCACTCCATCGGGTCTGCCGAGTCCCCATCGAAGTCGCCCCCATGGTCCGGCAGTGATTGCAGTTCTCACGGTAGTGACGCGGTCTTACCGGCGTGAGTCGGCCGTGTAAACACTGGCTGCACGCGAGGTGCGTCGACGGGAATCGGGCCACGGTCATGCACCTCCGCGGCGGATGCCGACCCGGAAGGCCGGCACGCTCACCCGGGCGGCCGTGAGGAGGGCGAACCGCTTGAAGTCCCGCTTGCGCACCGTCGACCACAGCACGGGTGCCGTGAGCGACCTCCGGATCTCGCGGACGAGCCGGCCGGACTCGTCGGCCGCATACGCCGGTGACGTGGCGTCCTTCATGCGGGAGAGCACGTCGAATCGGGCGGTGTAGTAGAGGAAGTCGGGGCTCTCGAGGAGCGCAGGGTCCAGCCCGGCCGCCGTGGCGCGCACCACCGACGAGACTGTCGCCAGCGACTCCGCGCGACGGCTGCCCGATCGGATGATCGAACCCTGCCTCAGCTTGTACGTGTAGACCTCCGCCTCGGTGAGCGAGACGCGACCGGCGTGCGCGATCGCCTGCGCGACCATCGCCTGGTCCGAGTGCTGGCGTGAACGGGTGAAGTCGATCGTGTCGAGCAGGTCCCGGCGGAACAGCTTGTTCCAGAGGTGCCCGGTGATGTCGCCGCGCAGGAACTCGAGGAACGCCGACCTGCCATCGAGCTCCTTCGGAGCGCCCAGGGCACCGACCGCCTTGCGGGTCCCGTCGACGAGCAGGTACTCCGCTCTCGCGCAGACGAGGTCGGCCCGGTGCCGGCGGGCGTCCGCGACGAGGGACGCCAGCGCGTCGGCCGGCCATTCGTCGTCGGCATCGACGAACCAGACGAACTCGCCGCGGCCCTCGCGCACCCCGCGCTCGCGTGCGGCGGCGACGCCCTCGTTCCGGGCCTGGAGCAGGTACCGGACGCGGGGATTCGACGCCGCCCACTCACGACCGATCCGCCCCGTGGCATCCGTCGACGCATCGTCGATGACGACGACCTCGAACGAGGGGTGGGTCTGCTCGACGAGCCGGTGCAGCGCGGTCTCGAGGTAGGCCTCGACGTTGAACGCCGGCACGATGATCGTCGCGTCCACCGCCGCTTCCCGCGGACTCGAGTCGTTCATTCGATCCTCCGGATGAGTCGGGCTGGGACACCGCCGTAGACGGAGTCGGCCTCGCAGTCCTTGCTGACGACGGCGCCGGCGGCGATCACCGCACCGCGACCGATCGTCACGCCGCCGAGCACGGTGACGCCGGCGCCGATCCAGCTGCCGTCGCCGACGACGATCGGAGCCGAGACGTTCGACCCCGCGCGTGCGTTCGACGGGCCGATCTCGTGGCTCGTGGGCAGGAGCTGGACGCTCGGGCCGATCGACACGCCGTCGCCGATGGTGATGGGTGCGCCCGACCCGATCAGGACGTTGGCGTTGAGGAACACGCGCTCGCCGACCACGAGGTGGTCCACGCCGCCGAGGAACTTGATGTACGGGTAGACCCGGACGGAACGCGCCATGCGCACGCCGAGCGCCGACAGGATGCGACGACGTGAGCGGGGTCCCCACAGGGCCATGCCGCCGATGGAACTGGCGAGGGCACCACGTGCCGTGCCTGCCACGTCACCTCACCTCCTCGACGACCGCCTGCGCGGCGCGAAGTCCGTCGACGTTCCGGACGGCGAGTTCCTTCACCCGGGGGAGCGCGTCGGAGATCGAACTCCTCGCCGGTGAGTCCGCGTCGATCGTCGCGTCGATCGCCGCCACCACGTCCGCGCCGAAGCCCGCATGCGGCACGACGCAGAGCTCGGGTGCGCCGACGAGGGCCATCAGGCCCTCCACCTTTCCCTGCGTTGCGAGCGTGATCGCGGGCGTGCCCGCCCACAGGGTCATGATGGCGAGGTGCATGCGGCCCGTGATGGTGATGGAGGCGACGGACGTCAGGCCCCGGATCTGCGCCGGGGTGAGCAGGCGTCGGACGAAGGTCAGGTCCTCGTCGCCCACCCGCGAGTACACGGACTCGCAGGCGACGATGTCGTCGCCCTTGGGCCTCGACACGTGCGGAAGGAGCACCACGTGGTGCCCAGTCGAGCGGAGGTGGTCGATGATCAGCTCGAACTCGTCGTCCTGGCTGAAGGTCCGCGAGATCAGCCCGCTCACGTTCACCAGGGCGATCGGCTTGGTGACGCCGGACACGAGCGAGGCCGACGACGGGTCGACGGTGCTCGCGGCGAACACGATGTCCGCCGACTCGCGGATGTGCCGCACGCCGTCGGCGGCCGCACGGCGCGCCGAGACCGGGTCGCGCAGCAGCGGGACGACCCCGTTCGAGCTCGCAGACACCAGCGCCCGTCGAGCGGCGACGCGAGCGCTGCCGTTCCAGCTGAACCCGACGATGCGGGTGTCGACGCCGAGCGCGGCGACTGCCGTGGCGACGTTGGATCGGTTCACGGAGGCACGGAGGCTGTACCGGCCGTCCATGATGTCCGCCCCGATGACGGAGAGGCTGGCGGCTCCCGCGACCGTTCGGGCGAATCGCTCGAGCTCCTGTCGGCGCGCAGCGCCTCGACCGTACACGAGCTCGGGGAGCACGAGCACGACGACGCGCTCGGCCAGGGACGAGGGGACCTCGATGCTGTCGGGCGAGCTCGTCACGGCGACCACCTGGCCCGACGTGGACTCGACGAACGCCTCGAACAGCGCCTGGTCGCCGATGTTGCCGCCGCCGGGTGCGGTGACGACCACGTGGGGGCCTGCCGGGTCGCCGCCGCGGCGTCCCGCCCACCGTGCGACGTTCCTCCGGTCGGCGCGTGCACCGAGGCCGGTGGCGAGAACCGCCTCATCGAACGTTCGCCGGATCTTGCGGACAACGCGACGGATCATGATTCTCCTCCTTGTGTGGCGGCATCTGGGCCCGCGCCTCGCGAAGGCGCGAAGTACCGGCGGGCGCCGGCCAGTGCGATGAGGTCCCGGCGGAAGGTCGGCCAGACGAGCGCGAGCAGTGAGAGCGCGACGACCAGTGCCGCCAGTCCGACCGCCAGGCGGATGACGTAGGCGTCCTCGGGCAACGCGACGGTCGATGCGAACGACGCGCCCGCGGCGATGCCGAAGACGACGAGTGATCGCAGCCCATTGCGGAACAGCTGGCCGGCCGGGGCATCCGACACCCGGGCGATCCAGATCAACGCCACCGGCCACGACAGCGCCAGCGACACGGTGTAGGCGATCGCCACGCCGTAGACGCCCCAGGCCGAGCCGATGACGATGAGCACGACCATCGCGGGTCGGGTCGCGAGCGCGTACAGGAAGTTGGAGCGGGCGAGGCCCTTCGCGAGGAACACCCAGTAGGCCGCGTAGTTGGCGGCCTGGAAGAACCCGGCGACGAGGAGGATCTGGAAGATGGGCGTCGCGTCCACCCACTGGTCGCCCAGCGCGACGGCGATGACCGACCCGGCCTGGGCGCCGAGGTAGGCGAAGGCCACCCCGATGATCGTGAGCATCGCCACCTGGCCGAAGCTGATGAACGCCGCGAACCGCTCCCGCTGGTCCTGCAGGCGGGACAGCACCGGGAGCGCGACACGGGTGGACGGCGCGTTGATCTGCAGCAGGGGCAGCATCATGAGCTGGAACGCCCGGTTGTACAGGCCGAGGTCGACCGGCCCGAACCGCGCGCCGATCACGACGCTGTCGGCGTTCCGGGCGGCGTATCCGAGCAGCTGCGAGCCGAAGAGGCTCGCCCCGAAGCCGATGAACGAACGAATCGACTCCCCACGATGGATCCAGCCGGGGATCCAGCGGGCGAAGGCGACGAGCAGCACGACGGTGAGCCCCGCCTGCACGACCTGCTGCGCGACGAGGGCCCAGTATCCGAAGCCGAGCACGGCCAGGACGATGCCGCTGGCGACGCCCGCCGCCTGTCCGCCGATCTCGGCGAGCGACAGGCGGAAGAACGAGAGGTTGCGATTGAGGTCGGCCCGGTACTGCGTCGAGATGCCGTTGAGCAGGAACGTCACCGAGAGCACCGCGGTGATGCTCTGCAGGCGAGGGTCGTCGTAGAGTCCCGCGATCAGCCCGGATGTCGCGAGGACGGTCAGCGACAGCACCAACCCGATCGCGGTGTTCGTCCAGAAGAGGTTGTCGCGCTGGTGCCGGGAGAGCGTCTTCGCCTGCACCGCCGCCGCGGAGAGCCCGAAGTCGCGGAAGATCTCCGCCACGCCGACGATCGCGGTGACCATGGCGACGAGACCGTAGTCGGCCGGGGTCAGCAGACGAGCGAGGATCACGATCCCGCACAACTGGATCAGCACGCGGACCAGCTGTCCGCTGAGTGTCACGGCGGCGCCGCGGGAGGCGGATGCGCCCAGGCTCGGCGACATGCCGACCCGTCTCAGCGTGCCCGCGCGCCGCGACGCGACTCGCGCGCCCGCACGTAGGCACGATGGTGGAGCTCGCCGACGTGCTTCCAGTCGCGATCGCTCAGGGCGGGTTCCGCCGCGTGCGATCGTGATGCCACGTCCCGCAGCGCACGAGCGAGGATGTCGGGCGTGAGCTCTCCCTCGTACTGGATGATCCACTCCTCGCCGATCTCGTTGCGGAGCGCCGCATTGGTCGGCGACGCCGGCACCAGCACCGGCCGGCCGAGGGACAGCGCGACGAGGACCACGCCCGAGTTGTGCATCTTCTCGCGGTAGGGCAGCACGACGAGGGCGGACGACGTGATCTCGTCGACGAGTTCCTCGTCGCTCACGAACCGGAGGAGGGCGGTGATGCGCTCATCGCCGGCCATCGCGGCCTCGACGATCTCGGCCTGACCCGGGTGGGGGTCGCCCACGATCCGGAGCTGGAGCGTCGGATCCTCGAGCTCGCCGAACGCGTGCATGAGGAGGTCGACGCCCTTGTACGGCCGGATGATGCCGAAGTAGAGGACTCGGCCCGGCACCGCGTCGCGCCGGGCGTACGCGGCGAACTGGTCCCTGTAGTGGCCGTGCAGGATGGTGACCGCATCCATCCCCGCGGGCAGCTCGGTGGTGGGATTCAGGCGGATGGCGAGCGTGATCGCGCGGCGCAGCCGACGCAGCGACCGCGCCTCCGCCGGGGAACCCTGCTCGTGCGGGTCCACGTTGTGCGCCGTCCAGACGATGGGCGTCCTCGTCAGCTTGGCGCGCAGGATGAGCGCATCGAGCATCCGGCGCTTGACCAGGCGGCGGACGGGTTTCCGATCCCTGATGAGCAGCTCCGGCCAGTGCACGTGGAACACGTCGTACGAGCCGGTCAGTGCGGTGCGCCACGAGAAGAACCGGATGGACACGTGGTCGCTCGCGCCGTCGACCATCTGGTCGACGTACTTGGTCGTCCCATCGGGGGCCCTCAGGCTGTGCAGCACGACGAGATCGGGCCCGCCGGTCGACGGGGCGGGTGCGAGGCCGGGTCCGTCGAGGGTGTGGGTGAGATCGGGAGAGGTCATGCGCGGCAGCTCCAGGTTCGAGGTTTCCGGACGGGAACCACGCTGATCCTCTGCCGTCACGATATAACGGCGGGTCACGCTGGAGGCGGGGAGTTGCGCAGATCGACACCCACATGTAACCGCCCGGAAACGCGGGGGCGGCGGGTGGAACATGCGGGGGTGAACGCGAGAATCCCCCCTCCGATGGAGGGGGGATTCGTCGGGATCTGCGATGAGAGTTGGTCGGGGTGACAGGATTTGAACCTGCGACCTCGTCGTCCCGAACGACGCGCGCTACCAAGCTGCGCCACACCCCGGTCGGCCCTCGCGGGCCTCCACAAGGATAGCGGATAAAACCGGGACGACCGACCACGGTCGGCCGCGGCATCCGCTCGGCTCTTTCAGGCGACGGGAACCAGCCGCAGCACCGTCGCCTCGGGCGCGCAGGCGAATCGAACCGGTGCGTAGATCGAGGTGCCGAGCCCCGCGGAGACGTTCAGGAAGGCCGAGCGCAGGCCGTGGCGCCAGGTGCTGAGGCCCTTCGCCTGGTGCCTGGGGATGTCGCAGTTCGTGACGAGCGCCCCGAAGCCGGGCACGCAGACCTGCCCCCCGTGCGTGTGGCCGGCGAGGATCAGCTGTGCGCCGTGGTTCACGAACGAGTTGAGCACCCGCTGGTAGGGCGCGTGCGTCACGCCCACCGTCACCGTCGAGCGGCGCGCAGCGACGGATGCCACGTCGGGCCAGGTCTCGTCGCCGAGCGGATCCTCGGCACGCAGGTCGTCGATCGCCGCGGTGATGAGGTCGAGGCGGTCCCACCCGCGGTGCGGGTCGTCGACGCCGAAGAACTCGAAGTGCGTCCCGCGCAGGTCCAGACTCGCCGCCGTGTTGTCGAGGTCCTGCCACCCGAGCTCCGCGAAGTAGGCGTGCAGCGCGTCGGTGTCGAGCCGCTTCGATCGCCGGGATCGACCCGACGGCCCCCCGAAGTACATGAAGGGGTTCTTCAACTGCGGGCCGAAGTAGTCGTTGGATCCGTTCACGAACACGCCCGGGATGCCGGCGAACGCGTCGAACGCGCGACGGATGCCCTCGAGACCCCGCTCGTGCCCGAGGTTGTCGCCCGTGTCGACGATGAGGTCGGGCTGCAGCGTGGCCAGCGACGCCACCCACGCCTGCTTTTCACGCTGCCACGGCGCCATGTGCAGGTCGGAGAGGTGCAGGACCGTGATGGGCTCCGCGCCCGCCGGCAGCACCGGCACCTCGACCTGACGCAGCGTCCATCGCGTGCGCTCGACGAGCGAACCCCAGGCGAACGCGGCAGCGCCCGCTGCGCCGACCGCGAGTGCGATCCGCGCAGCGAGCGGAGGCGTGGAGCGGGTCAACCCTGGCCCGGGGTTCCGCCGCCGTTGCCGCCGGTCCCGCCGTTGCCGCCCGTACCTCCGTCGCTGAACGTCACGGTGACCTCGTCACCGCGCTTGACCGGGCTGCTCGGCGCCGGGCTCTGGCTCGTGACCGTGCCGGTGGGGTTTCCACCGCCGCCCTTCATGCGGAGGCCGGCTGCATCCAGCGCGGCTTTCGCCTGGAGCGCGTTCATGCCGGTGAGGTCGGGCACGGTCGCGCCCTGACCGTTGCTCGTGAAGACGCGGATCGTGGATCCCTTGCCCGCCTGACCTGCTGGATCGGTACCCGAGACCTGCCCGGCGGGAAGGCTGGAGTCCTGCTGCCCGCCGTCCTCGAAGACGAATCCGGCAGCCTCGATCGCCTGCTTGGCGGCGTCGAGTGAAAGGCCGGCGACCTGCGGAACGTCGACGAGCACCTGCTTGAACGCGCTCGCATCGGGCTCAGCGAAGTCATCGCCGCCGTACTTGTTGTCGGCGAGCTCCATGATGGCGGGCCAGATGCGGTGACGCGCCGTCGCAGCAGCACCGCTGTCGAAGCTGATGTTGCGCAAGTTGGTGCGGTTGTCGCCGCCGGTGACGTTGCCCACCCAGACTGCAGTCGCCACCTTCGTGCTCGAGCCCACCATCCAGGTGTCGAACGCGTTGTCGGTGGTGCCGGTCTTGCCGATATGCGGCACTCCCGTGCCGGTGTTCGACGCGGTCGCGGTTCCACCGCCGGCGAAGGTCTGCTGCATCGCATACTCCATCGAGTGGGCGACCTCGGGCGTGACCGACTGCGAGCAGGTCGACGCGGGAGGTGGCACCTCTTCGCCGTTCGCCGTCACGATGCGATCGATTGCGACGGGCGTGCAGGTCGTGCCGTTGTTCGCGATGCCGGCGAAGGCAGCGGCCATGGTGACGGGGGCGACCTCCTGCGTTCCGAGCACGTCGGACGGGTACATCGTCAGCGGGCCGTTGTCGGCGCGGTGCATGCCGAACGCCTCCGCGGTCTTCTTGATGTCGCACAGGTCGAGCTGCTGGGCCATCGCCATGAAGCTCGAGTTCACCGACCACTTCGTCGCGTCGACCGCGTTGTTGGCGATGCGGCCGTCGTCGTTCCTCGGATTGAACGATCCTGAGAAGTTGCCCTCGCACGAGTTCGTGAAGCTGGTGAAAGCCCGACGGGCCCCATTGAACGTCTCTGTGAGCGAGTGACCGGCGTTCAGCCACTGGGCGAGCGTCCACACCTTGTAGGTCGAACCCGGCTGGAAGCCGCTCGACCCGCCATAGTCGAAGTCGGTGCTGTAATTGATGGAGGTGTACTCGGGGCTCGACGCCGCGACATCGGGATCCTCGGTGAACTTCTTGTTCTGCGCCATGGCGAGTACGCGGCCGGTGCCGGGCTGCACGGTCACGGCGACCGAACCCACGTCGAATCGAGGGTCGGTGAACGGCACGTTCTCGGCCATCGCTGTCTCGGCTCGGCCCTGCAGTTCGAGGTCGAGCGTGGTGAACACCTGCAGTCCGCCCTGCTGCAGCATCCGGGCGCCCTCGTTGTCCTCCGTCGCTGGGTCGTCGTAGTTGTTGAGGATGATGTTCTTGACGTAGTCGCAGAAGAACGCGCTGCCGCCTGCGGTCGCGCAGCCCGTACTGGGCTCCTGGATCACCGGGGCAACAGGCGCGGCTACCGCCGCGTCGTGCTCCTCTTGGGTGATCTTCTTCTCCTTCAGCATCTGGCCGAGGATGTAGTCACGTCGTTCCTTGTTCGCCGCGTACGGCACGGGCTGCCCATCGACCACGGTAGCGGCGCCGTTCGCCTCGCTCTCGGGGTAGTCGAGGCGGAACTTCTCGGGGTTGTTCACGATCGCGATGAGGCTGGCCGCCTCAGGAAGCGTGAGGTCCACCGCGTGCTTGCCCCCGTAGTAGTACTGCGCCGCCGACTCGATGCCGTAGACGCGACCGCCGAAGGCCGCGATGTTGAGGTAGCCCTTGAGGATATCGTCCTTGGGGAATTTCTTCTCGAGTGCGATCGCGTACCGCATCTCCTTGAGCTTGCGCTCGGGCGAGGTCTCGGTGGCCGCCTCGTACGCCGCCTCCTTCTCCTCTTCGGTCGATGCTTCGCGCACGCCGTTGTTGATGAGGACGTTCTTCACATACTGCTGCGTGATCGACGAGCCACCCTGCGTCGCGCCGCCGATGACGTACTCGTTGAGGGCAGCGCGGAAGGTGCCCTGGATGTCGATGCCGCCGTGCTCGTAGAAGCGCGGGTCCTCGCCGGCGACGGCGGCGTCCTTCACGTACTGGCTGATCTGGTCCCACGCCACCTCTTCACGGTTCTCGTCGAAGAAGGAGGCGAGGCGGTAGGGAGTCCCATCGGCCTGGACCGCGTAGATGTCGGTCTTCTCGGAGAGGTCGCCGATCTCGAGGTATCCCGGCAGGTTCTCGAACATGGAGATGCCGTTGTTCGCGGCCATGCCGGTCACCGCGAGCGCGGGAGTCACGGCTGCCGTCACGAGGATGCCGGCGAGAGCGCTCAGGCCGAGGAATCCGAGGACTCCGGCGCCGACGTCGCTCATCGTACGTTTTTGGGCAGACATATAGTGGAGCTTAACGGAGAAGGCTGGCAAAACCCGCTATGCGGGCGGCGCTGCGCTGTCGTGCGCCGACACGCCGCACTCCGTGAGATCGGTCGCCCGACCGACGACGCGACCGGGGCGCCGATCGACCGAATCGCAGTCGCAGACGAGAGACGAGGAACCCCGCATGCCGGCCTGGGAGTACATCACCACCCCGCTGCTCATCCACAACACCGCGGCGATCCTGAACAACTGGGGCTCCGAGGGCTGGGAGCTCGTGCAGGTCGTGCAGGGGCCCGAGGGCGGCCTCGTCGCGTACCTCAAGCGCCCGGTCGGCGGCGAGTCGTCGTCCGCGGCGTCCGCCGGCGCGGCCGCAGCAGCCCAGGCTGCCAAGCAGTTCGAGGGCGGGGCCTGATGGCCGCCGCCGAGGCGCGACTCGCCGAGCTCGGGATCGAGCTCCCCGAGGTGGCGCCGCCCGTGGCGGCATACGTGCCGGCCGTGGTCAGCGGCTCGTACGTCTATACCTCGGGCCAACTGCCCTTCGTCGGGGGCAGCCTGCCCGCCACCGGCAAGGTGGGTGACGGTGACGGCCTCGTGTCCGCCGACGACGCCAAGGCGTATGCCCGCACGTGCATCCTCAACGCACTCGCCGCCGTGCGCGCCGAGCTCGGGTCGCTCGATCGCGTCACCCGCGTCGTGAAGCTCGTCGGCTTCGTCGCCTCCGACCCGTCGTTCACGGGCCAGCCCGGCGTCGTGAACGGCGCGTCCGAGCTGCTCGGCGAGGTGTTCGGCGAGGCCGGCCGTCACGCCCGGTCCGCGGTCGGCGTCGCGTCGCTGCCCCTCGACGCGCCGGTCGAGGTCGAGTTGATCGTCGAGTTCGCCTAGCAGCGACCCAGGCGACGACGACGGATGCCGCGTCGGGAGCGATCCCGGCGCGGCATCCGTCGTCCTGCTACCTGACCTGCTCGGTGATCGCCGTCATGACCGACGTGTCGGCGAGCGTCGTGGTGTCGCCCACCTGCCGGCCCTCGGCGAGGTCGCGGAGGAGGCGCCGCATGATCTTGCCCGACCGCGTCTTCGGCAGCTCGTTGACGATGAAGACCTGCCTCGGCCGCGCGATGGCGCCGATCTGCGTGGCGACGTGCCGGCGCAGTTCCTCGGCGGCCTCGCTGACGTCGGTGACGTGCTCGACCTGGCTGGCCTTGAGGATGACGAACGCGACGACGGCCTGCCCGGTCGTCTCGTCGGCCGCGCCGACCACTGCGGCCTCGGCCGTCCACGGGTGCGCCACGAGCGAGGACTCGATCTCGGCGGTCGACAGGCGGTGGCCCGACACGTTCATGACGTCGTCGACCCGGCCGAGCAGCCAGATGTCGCCGTCCTCATCGCGGCGGGCGCCGTCGCCGGCGAAGTACTTGTCGCCGAACTTCTCCCAGTAGGTCTCCTTGAACCGCTCGGGATCGCCCCAGATCCCGCGCAGCATCGACGGCCACGGTTCGGTCACGACGAGCAGTCCGCCGCCCTCGCCCTCGACGGGCGTGCCGTCGTCGCTCAGGATGTCGATCGAGATGCCAGGGATCGCCACCTGGGCGCTACCGGGCTTGAGGTCGGTGATGCCCGGCAGGGCCGAGATCATGATCGCGCCGGTCTCGGTCTGCCACCAGGTGTCCACGACCGGGATCGATCCGCCCCCGATCACGTGCCGGTACCAGATCCACGCCTCGGGATTGATGGGCTCGCCCACCGACCCGAGCAGGCGCAGCGAGCGCAGGTTGAACTCGTGGGGGATCTGGCGCCCCAGCTTCATGAACGAGCGGATCGCCGTGGGCGCGGTGTAGAGGATCGAGACCTGGTACTTCTCGACGATCTCCCACCACCGGCCGGGGTGAGGCGTGTCGGGCGTGCCCTCGTAGAGCACCTGGGTGGCGCCGTTCGCGAGCGGGCCGTAGACGACGTACGAGTGGCCGGTGATCCAGCCGACGTCGGCCGTGCACCAGTACACGTCGGTCTCGGGGTGGAGGTCGAAGACGTTCCGGTGGGTGAACGCCGCCTGCGTGAGGTAGCCGCCCGACGTGTGCAGGATGCCCTTCGGCTTCCCGGTCGTGCCCGACGTGTAGAGGATGAACAGCGGATGCTCCGCGCCGAACGCGCGCGCCTCGTGCTCGTTCGAGGCCTCGGCCACCGTCTCGTGCCACCAGTGGTCGCGCGAGGCGTCCCATTCGACGTCGTTCTCGCCGCGGCGAACGACGAGCACATTGCGCACCGTGCCCCCCTCGGCCTTCGCGAGCGCCTCGTCGACGACGGGCTTGAGCGGGAACACCTTGCCCTTGCGGTAGCCGCCGTCGGCGGTGATGACGAGGGATGCCTCGGCGTCGTCGATGCGAGACGCGAGGCTGTCGGCGCTGAATCCGCCGAACACCACCGAGTGCACCGCCCCGATGCGTGCGACCGCGAGCATCGCGACGACGGCCTCGGGGATCATCGGCAGGTAGATGGCGACGCGGTCGCCCTCGCCGACGCCGAGCTCGGTGAGCACGTTCGCGGCGCGCTTCACCTCGTCGGTGAGCTGCGCGTAGGTGACGTCGCGGCTGTCGCCGGGCTCGCCCTCCCAGTGGAGGGCCACCCGGTCGCCATGGCCCGCGTCGACGTGCCGGTCGAGGCAGTTCACCGCGACGTTCAGCTCGCCGTCGTCGAACCACTTGGCGAAGGGCGGGTTGGACCAGTCGAGCGTGCGGGTGAAGGGCTTCTCCCACTGGAGGAGCTCGCGGGCCTGTCGCGCCCAGAACGCGAGGCGATCGCCCTCGGCCTCCTGGTAGAGACGGGCGTCGGCGACGGCTTGGGCGGCGAATTCGGGGCTCGGGCGGAAGCGCCTGATCTCCTCGAGTGCGTGGTCGATCTGAACGGTCATGGTTCTCCGGTCGCTCCTTCGCGATTGCGTGCATCGGTTGGGTCGCCTGTCCCACCCAGCACCATACCGCCCGGCTCCGACGGCGCTGTAACGGGTCGGTCACACCGGGTCGCATGCTCTTCCGAGCAGCCGTGAGAGCGGTTACTGTGCCTTTGCGCAGAGAAAACTGTACGTCCGCACAAATGAGGACAAAAAATGCTTGCGCATCGTTTCGGAAGCCCTACACTGAATACCGCCCGAACACTCGTTTCGTGGCCTGCAGCGCTCGTGATTCCCCCCAATCCTTGCGCTGCCGAGGCGGCACCTGTTCCCCCCAATGGGTGCCGCCCCCTTACGTTAACGGCGCTGTCCAACCAGCGCGAGACGGTTCGAGTTCTCCTCCACAAGGGTGTGGAGGAGGCTCGATCCTCACCACCGCCCGAGCGGATGCCTCGTGGCGCACGGGTCTTCGTACGCTCGGCGCATGTCCATCCCATTCGTCGCCACTCCATCGTGGGAACGACCCCAGGCGAAGCCGGCCGCGGCGCTGCAGCAGGCGCGTCCGTCTTCGACGGCGCCGTCACCTCGCGAACCCTTCGCGGCTGAACCCGACCGGCAGACCGCGGGCACCCTGACGACCAGTCCCGAGTCGGCCGGGGAGGAGTCCTCGACCGGCCCGGCCGGGAACGGCGAGCTCGGCGACCTCGGGCCCCTGGCGCCCTTCGCGGCATCCGGCCCCGTGACCGACCTCTTCGTGAACGGCGAACGCGGGCTCTGGGTCGACCGGGGTGCCGGTCCCGAGCACGAGCCGGCATGGTCCGCCGACGAGGCCGAGGTCCGCGCACTGGCCGTCCGGCTCATCGCGCGGGGTGGGCGGCACATCGACGAGGCCACGCCGGCCGTCGACGTGCGACTCGGCAGGGGCATCCGGGTGCACGCGGTGCTGCCGCCCGTCTCCTCCGGCGGCACGGCCATCTCCGTCCGGGTGCCTCGTGCTTCGGGCTTCCAGCTGGCCGCCCTGGTGCGCGCCGGCATGATGGATGCCTCGCAGGAGCGGGTGTTGCGCGACGCCATCGCCGCGCGGCGCAACCTGCTCGTGACCGGTGCGGGTGGCACGGGCAAGACCACGCTGCTCGCGGCACTCCTCGGCGAGGCGTCCCCGCGCGAGCGCATCGTCCTCATCGAGGATGTCGCCGAGCTCGCCATCGGCCACCCGCACGTCGTCGCGCTCGAGGCGCGCCAGGCGAACCTCGAGGGCGCCGGCCGTCTCGGCCTCGACGTCCTGCTGCGCGAGGCGCTTCGCATGCGCCCCGATCGACTGGTGGTGGGGGAGTGTCGCGGCGCCGAACTCCGCGAACTCCTCGCGGCACTCAACACCGGGCATGACGGCGGTGCGGGCACCCTGCACGCCAACTCCCTCGCGGACGTGCCGGCGCGCCTCGAGGCACTCGGCTCCACCGCGGGCCTCGCACCCGATGCGGTGGCGCGACAGACGGTGAGTGCCTTCGACCTCGTCCTGCACCTCGATCGCACGGGCGGCCGGCGACGGCTCGCCGAGATCGGCCGCTTCGGCGTGTACGAGTTGATCACCACGTTGGGAGCGATGATCGACAGCAGGCTCGGTTCGGCGAACAGCTGGAACGATCCGATGACCGAGAAGATGATCGTCAGCAGGATCGCCGGGCGGATCGCCG
>NZ_WJSP02000180.1 GCF_009720255.1 Agromyces humi
GGCAAGGAGGCTCGGCGGCGCTCGCCGCGCTCGTCGCATGCGGGATGGTCGCCCGCGGCCGACCGAGGGGACCCGATCGCACTCCTCGAAGAGCAGGCGACCACGCGGGTGCCCGAGCTCGTGCCGACGGCGATCACCGTGACGACGATGAGGATCCACGGGCATGGTCCAGGTCGCCCGGGCCGCGCTTCCGAGTGCGATCCTGCTCGGACTGCAGCCGTGACTCGAACGGTCGCGGATGCCGAGATCGTGCGGCGCCAGAGGAGGGTCACGGGAGCCAGTCCCGAGCTGATGCAGCGCATGACACCCGGCGACACGGCGGCGCCATCGAGCCGAGCGGGCGCCTGCCCTGGACCCTCCCCGCCCGCGAGGAGGACGTGCCCGTGCCGAACGGCATCCCCGTCGACGGGATCATCGACTACGCCGAGGGCGTCGACGTCGGCCACCGCGGCTGGGATCGCCTGGGCCGCACGCCCGCCCGCGAGTTCGGCTACGGACTCGGGTACGCCGAGTGGGAGTACCGCTCGCTCGAAGTCGTCGTCGCGGCATCCGGAACCGACGAGGGGGCCGCCGACGACCGCAGCGACCGGGACACCGACGTCATCGCCATCGCACGCGTGACCGTCGACAACGTCTCCCCCCGCGACGGCCGCGAGGTCGTGCAGATCTACCTCTCGGCCGACGGCGACGAGACGCGCCCCGTGCGCTGGCTCGCGGGCTTCGCGGTCATCGACGTCGCGGCCGGCGGCACCGCCACGGTCGACCTCCCCCTCGCCCGCCGATCGTTCGAGACCTGGTCGACGGATGCCGCACGCTGGACCCTGCCCGCCGGCGCCTACCGCCTGCACGCCGGGCGCAGCTCACGAGACCTCCGCCTCGAGACCACGCACACGATCTCGGGCTGAGCACCACAGGAACCACGCACCAACCCACACACGAAATGCAAGGAGGCATGGAAATGCGAAAGAGCATCCTCGCCACAGGCGCCCTACTGGTCGCCGCCGGCTTGGCTTTCACCGGGTGCAGCGCAGGCAGCGGCGGGGACGGTGACACCGGTGGCAAGGTGCTCACCGTCGGCATGCCGAACGGCCCCCAGCAGCCCAACCAGAATCCGCTCGCCACCGGCTCGGCCTCACTCTCGCTCGGCTACGCGTACGCCGTGTACGAGTCGCTCATGCAGGTGAACGAGATCGACCCCACGCAGGACCCGATCCCGTGGCTCGCAGAGTCGGTGGAGTGGAACGACGACTCGACCCAGGCGGTCATCACCGCCCGCGACGGCGTGAAGTGGTCGGACGGCGAGGACTTCACCGCTGAGGACATCGCCTTCTCGATCCAGCTCCGCAAGGACAACCCCGAGCTGAACATCGACTTCCCCGACCAGTACGGCGACATCACCGTCGACGGCAACCAGGTCACCGTCGGGTTCACGACCGGCCAGTACGTCAATCGCGAGAAGCTCTACAAGCTCCTCATCGTGCCCGAGCACCTCTGGGCCGACCAGGATGCGGTGAACTGGACCGACGACGACATGATCGGCACCGGCCCGTACACGCTCAAGTCATTCACCCCGCAGGCCGTCACCCTCGTGCCCAACGAGGACTACTGGGGCGGCAAGCCCACCGTGGGCCAGCTGCGCTACGACGCGTTCAACGACAACGCCGGGCTGACCACCGCGCTCACCACCGGTGAGGCGCAGTGGGGCTGGACCTTCATCCCCGACTACGAGTCGACGTTCATCGCGAAGAACCCCGACCACTACGCGCAGGTCGCGGGCGGCGGCTTCGGCGTCGACGTGCTCTACCTGAACACTGAGACGAAGCCGTTCGACAACGTCGCGTTCCGCCAGGCGCTGAACATGGTCGTCGACCGCGGCGACATCTCCGAGACCGCCGGGTACGGCGTGTGGCCCGAGATCACGAGCGTGACCGGCCTGCCCCAGCCCTCGGGCGACGCGTTCATCTCCGACCAGTACCAGGGCCAGGAGCTCTCGGTCGACGTCGACGGCGCCAAGAAGGTGCTGACGGATGCTGGCTACACCTACGAGGGCGAGAAGCTGATCGACCCCGACGGCGAGCCCGTGACCTTCACGCTGACCGACCCGAGCGGCTGGACCGACTACCTCGACGCGCTCGGCATCATCGCCGAGGGTGCGGAGTCGATCGGCGCCGAGGCCACCGTCGAGCCCATCGTGCAGGACACGTGGTTCAACGACACGATCCCGTTCGGCAACTTCCAGGCGACGCTGCACTGGACCGACGGCGGCAGCACCCCGTGGAACATGTACTCGAACATCATGGACGGCGCCTCGTACGTGCCGCTCGGCGAGACGGCCAACTGGAACTTCGGCCGCTACCAGAACGACGAGGTCACCCAGGCGCTCGCCACCTACAAGTCGGCCACCAGCGATGAGGACCGCCAGGCCGCCCTCGACGTCATCGAGCAGCGGTTCGTCGAGGACGTCCCCGGCATCATCATCTGGTCGCGTCCGGCCGTGGCGCAGTACTCCACGGTGAACTACACGGGCTTCCCGACGAGCGAGGACCCCTACGTGAACCCGCAGCCGACGGGCCCGCAGGCGGCACTCATCCTGTCGAAGCTGAAGCCGACCGAGTAGTAGTACGCTCCTGAGCCGGTGCGGCGCGCCCCGCGCGCCGCACCGGCTTCCCTCCCGGACAACCCCACTCACGAGGACGTGACGATGACCCGACCCGAGTCCCCGCCCGAGTCTCCACTCGAGTCCCGACCCGACGCTCCCGTGCTGCAGGCCATCGACCTCCAGAAGCACTTCAAGCTCCGCGGCTCAGGGCGGCGCGGCGGCGTGGTGCACGCCGTCGACGACGTGAACCTCGAGCTGCACCGCGGCCGCGTGCTCGCCCTCGTCGGCGAGTCGGGCTCGGGCAAGTCGACCATCGCGAGGCTGCTCGCACAGCTCATGCCCACCACGGGCGGGCGCATCCTGCTCCACGGCACGGATGCCACGGCCCGCCGCCGCCCGGCGTTCCGCGCCTACGTCGGTCGCGTCCAGATGATCTTCCAGGACCCCTTCGGGTCGCTGAACCCCGTGCACACCGTGCGCTACACGCTCACGCGCAGCATCCGGATCCACCGTGGCCGCCTCCGCGGCGCCGCCCTCGACGACGCCCTCCAGGAGCTCCTCGACCGGGTGCAGCTCACCCCTTCGGAGCGCTACATCGACAAGTTCCCCCACGAGCTCTCGGGCGGCCAGCGACAGCGCGTGGCCATCGCCCGCGCTCTTGCGGCCGACCCCGAGGTGCTCCTCGCCGACGAGCCGATCTCGATGCTCGACGTGTCGATCCGCCTCGGCATCCTGAACCTCCTGCAGGATCTGCGCGACCGCCTGCACCTCGCGATCCTCTACATCACGCACGACATCGCGTCGGCGCGGTACTTCGCCGATCGCACCATGGTCATGTACGCCGGGCGCATCGTCGAGAGCGGCGACTCCGAGTCGGTGACGCAGGACCCGAAGCATCCGTACACCCGGCTGCTCGTGCGCTCGGCACCCGATCCCGACGACCTCGAGGCGCGTGCCCGCGGCGCGCGCGGTGAGGCGCCGAGCCTCGTGAATCCCCCGAGCGGATGCCGCTTCAACCCGCGCTGCCCGTTCGCCACCGACCTGTGCCGCACCGAGGTGCCGCCGCTCATGGCCGTCGGCGAGGGCCGCGAGGCCGCCTGCTGGGGCTACTCCGACCGACCCGACCGCCCCCGCGTCGGATCCGTCGTCGAGGCGCTCCCGAAGGAGGAACGCGCATGAGGTTCTTCCTGCGCCGCTTCATGTTCTACGTGATCACGTTCTGGGCGGCGGTCACGATCAACTTCATCATCCCGAGGCTCCTGCCCGGCGACCCGGTGAGCGCCCTCATCGCGAAGAACCAGGGACGCATCTCGCCCGACGCGACCGAGGCGCTGCGGGCACTGTTCGGCCTCGACGAGAACGTGTCGATCTGGCAGCAGTACCTCGACTACTGGAACCTCATCCTGCATGGCGAGCTCGGCATCTCGTTCACCTACTTCCCGACGCCCGTCACCGAGGTGATCCAGCAGGCGCTGCCGTGGACCATCGGGCTCGTGGGCATCGCCACGATCATCAGCTTCACCATCGGAACCCTCATCGGCACGGGAATCGGCTGGCGCCGAGGCACGTGGGCGGACTCGCTCCTGCCGATCTCGACGTTCTTCTCGTCGGTTCCCTACTTCTGGCTGGCCCTCATCGCCATCTCGCTGTTCTCGGTGACGCTGGGCTGGTTCCCCGCGAGCGGCAGCTACGACCGGTCACTCGTGCCGACCTGGTCGTGGGAGTTCATCGGCTCGGTGATCTACTACGGTTTCCTGCCCGCGATGACGATCGTCATCTCGTCGATCGCCGGGTGGATCCTCGGCATGCGGAACATGATGGTCACCGTCTCCTCCGAGGACTACGTCACCGTCGCGCAGGCCAAGGGCCTGTCGGAGCGCGCCGTGATGTTCGGCTATGCGGCCCGCAACGCGGTACTGCCGCAGGTGTCGAGCTTCGCGCTCTCGCTCGGGTTCATCGTGGGCGGCACCCTCGTCATGGAGATCGTCTTCTCCTACCAGGGCATCGGCTACTTCCTCTTCACGGCGGTCGCCGCGAAGGACTACCCGCTCATGCAGGGCATCTTCCTCGTCATCACGCTCGCGGTGCTGTTCGCGAACATCGTGGCGGACTTCGTCTACGGGGTGCTCGACCCCCGCACCCGGCAGGAGGGCTGAGATGACGATCGACACCAGCATCGTCGAGGAGGGCGAAGAGCTCGCGCGCCCGTCGCAGGCGCCCGCGACGGGCGCGGTCCCGGCGGCGCCGCGGCGCTCGTCGCGCGGACCGCGCAAGTTCCTCTTCCTGCGCAACTCGAAGGCGATCGCCGGCATGGTGATCCTCGCGTTCTTCTTCCTGATCGCCATCATCGGCCCGTGGATCGCGCCCTACGACCCGAGCGCCCGCAGCGACGACATCCTGCAGCCGCCGTCGTGGGAGCACTGGTTCGGCACCACGCACCTCGGGCAGGACGTGTTCTCGCAGATCCTCGTCGGCACCCGCGGCGTCATCGTCGTCGGCTTCGTCGCCGGCATCGTCGCCACGACCATCGGCGTGATCGTCGGCGTCATTGCCGGCTACGTGGGCGGGCTCGGCGACGAGACCCTGTCGGTGCTCGCCAACGTCTTCCTCGTCATCCCGCAGCTGCCGCTCATCATCCTCATCGCCGGCCAGCTGCCGACCGTCGGCGGGGTGACCGTCGCCCTCGTGATCGCGATCACCGGCTGGGCGTGGGGCGCGAGGGTGCTGCGCGCCCAGACCCTCTCATTGCGGCGCCGCGACTTCGTCGAGGCGGCCCGCGCCAACGGCGAGCGCACGTGGCGCATCATCACCGCCGAGATCCTGCCGAACCTCACCGCGATCATCGCGGCGGGCTTCGTCGGCACGGTGGCCTTCGCCGTGCTCTCCCTCATCACGCTGTCGTTCATCGGCATCGGCAACACTGGCGAGTGGAACTGGGGCACGGTGCTCTACCAGGCGCAGTCGCAGCTCGCGCTCCAGCGCGGCGCCTGGTGGTGGTTCGTGCCGGCCGGCCTGTGCATCGCACTGCTCGGGATGTCGCTGACCCTCATCAACTTCGGCATCGACGAGTTCGTCAACCCGCGCCTGCGCTCCACCGGCCTCAACGCGAAATCCCTGCGCCAGCGCGGCATCCGACCCCGCATCGGCTTCACGCCGGTCGTGTACGAGGCGAAGGAGGACCGGGCATGAGCATCACCAGCCCCCTCGGCCACCCGCAGGCGCAGCCGCAGCCGCAGCCGCAGCAACTGACGCCCGTGAGTGACCCGGTGCTCGAGATCAAGAACCTCTCGGTCGACTACGGCTACGACGGCGACCCGGTGCACGTGCTGCGCCAGGTGTCGCTCACGCTCGGCCGCGGCGAGGTGCTCGGCCTCGCCGGCGAGTCGGGCTGCGGCAAGTCCACGCTCGCCTACGCGGCGACGCGGCTGCTCCCGCCGCCCGGGCTCATCACCGGTGGCGAGGTGCTCTTCACCGACCGCGACGGCCGGCAGACCGACATCCTGCGGCTCAACGACGCCCAGCTGCGCGCCTCGCGCTGGCAGGACCTCGCGATCGTGTTCCAGGGCGCGATGAACTCGCTCAACCCGGTGTTCCGCATCGGGCGGCAGATCGCCGACGGCATCCGCGCCCACCGCCCCGAGGTCTCGCAGAAGGAGGCGCTCGAGCGATCTGCCGAACTGCTCGAGCTCGTGGGCATCTCGCCCGACCGGCTGCGGTCGTACCCGCACCAGCTGTCGGGCGGCATGCGCCAGCGCGTGATGATCGCGATGGCGCTGGCGCTCGATCCCCAGGTGCTCATCATGGACGAGCCCACCACCGCGCTCGACGTCGTGATGCAGCGGCAGATCGTGGAGCAGATCGCCGACCTGCGCGAGCGGCTCGGCTTCTCGGTCATCTTCATCACCCACGACGTGTCGCTGCTCATCGAGATCGCCGACCGCATCGCGATCATGTACGCCGGCGAGATCGTCGAGGACGCGGCCGCGCTCGATGTCTACCAGCGGCCGCGGCATCCGTACTCGTCGGCGCTGCTGCACTCGTTCCCGCCGCTGCGCGGGCCGCGGCGTGAGCTCACCGGCATCCCGGGTTCGCCGCCCGACCTGTCGAAGCTGGGCGGCGGATGCCCCTTCCGCGACCGTTGCGCGTTCGCGTTCGACGCCTGCTCGAAGGTGAACCCCGAGCTCGTGCACCCGAACGTCGTGGGCGACGACCCCCGCCGCTCGGTCGCGTGCCTGCGCCACGACCCCGCCGCCGTGCGGGCGGTCGGCGAGGAGCCGCTGCCGGTGCCGCCCGAGCTTTCACTGCGCTGAGCGTCACGGCCCACTGAGCGGTGGGCGGACCCTCACTTGTTGGAGCGGAGGAGAATCGCACGAGCACAGGTCGGAGTCTCGGCACTGGTCCGCCGCTCGAGCAATACTCCTCCCGCTGGGTAGCGGAGCTGACGCAAGCGCACGGCGTTCAGCCTCGGCGCCACGCCTCCGCGAAGCGCGACAGCAGTCGCGCGAACTCGTCGCGCTCGGCCGGCGTGAAGTCGGCGAGCGCCTGCTCGATCGCAGTGCGGCGGTGGTCGAGCACCGCCGACAGGGCAGTGCGGCCCGACTCCGTGATGACGAGGATGCTGCGTCGTGCGTCGCTCGGGTCGACGCAATCCGGCGGCGATCCCTCGACCGTGCCGAAGCGCGACAGCGTTCGGCCCTCGGGCTGGACGCCGTGCAACGTGCCCCGATGCCGCCCGCGCGATCATGACGACCGACACCCGTCCGAAGACCGTGCTCGTCGGCGGCGCGCTGGCGCTGGTAGTGCTTCCAGCCCATGTTGTAGATGTCGATGACCGAACGGTTGGCGTCGAGGTAGAAGACGCGGTTCACGACCTCGCCGACGAGCTCGAC
>NZ_WJSP02000181.1 GCF_009720255.1 Agromyces humi
TGCACCGCCTCGCGTGCGCGCACGCCGAACGCCCGTCGCTTCGCGTCGTCGCCGACGAGGTCGCGCACGCGCTCACGGAACTCGGCGAGGTCGCCTGGCCGGTACAGCCATCCGTCGACGCTCGAGCGCACGAGGTCGAGGGGTCCGCCCCGGCCCGTGGCGACCACCGGCACCCCGCTCGCGAGTGACTCCTGGACGGTCTGGCAGAACGTCTCGCTCTCGCCGGGGTGCACGAAGACGTCGAGGCTCGCCATCGCCACGGCGAGCGCGTCGCCCCCGAGGAAGCCGGTGAATCGCGCATCCGGCAGCATCCGCTCGAGCGCGTGGCGCGACGGCCCCTCGCCGATCACGACGAGGCGCGTGTTCGGCAGGTCCGCGATGGCCCGCAGGTCCTCGACCTGCTTCTCGGGCGCGAGCCGACCGACGTACCCGACGAGGACCTCGCCGGGGCCGGCCAGGTCGCGTCGCCACGCGTCGTCACGCCGCCCGGGCGTGAACCGGCTCGTGTCGACGCCACGGCGCCAGATGCGGATGCGGTCGCCGGGCACGCCGGCCGCGGTGAGCCGGTCGACCGCCGACGTCGACGGCGCCAGCGTCAGCGTCGCCCGTCGGTGAAGCCTGCCGACGTGGGCGGTGAGCGCCGGCGCGGCGCCGGGGACGCCGTACCGCTCGGCGTAGGCGGGGATGTCCGTCTGGTAGACCGCCACCGAAGGCACGCCGAGCGGTTCGGCAGCGGCCAGCCCGCGCCATCCGAGCACGAACGGCGATGCCAGGTGCATGACGTCGACGTCGTGCTCGCGGAGCACGGCCGACAGCCGGTGCACGCTGCCGAGGGTGATCCGCACGTCGGGATAGCTCGGCAGCGGTACCGAGGGCAGCAGCACCGCATGGGCACCGTGGAGGGTCCGGTCGATCGGACCCGATCGTGGGGCGATGACCACCGCCTCGTGCCCGCGCCGCTCCAGGTGCTGCAGCACCTGGAGCAGGGAGTGCGTCACGCCGTTCATGTGCGGGAGGAACGATTCCGCGAGGAGTGCGACCTTCACGCCTCCAGCGTGGGCGACGGTCGGGCGCCGCACGACCGGAATCGCACCGGATCGCCGAGGATTCATCGAGCCGTCGCCTGCGGTTCGCCGTCGCGCAGCAGGGCCCGGCGCGAGACGCGCCGGGCCCTGCGATCACGAGCCGGGGCTACTCCCCCGCGAGTCCGCCGATGAGGTGGCCGACGGGTCGTTCGAGGGCGAACGGGTCGTTCATCAGGTCGGAGCGATCGGTGCGCTCGACCAGGTCGGCGAACTCCTTCGCCCCGCGGAAGATGCGGTCGGGCAATGAGCGGACGCCGTCGCCGCCGTCGCCCCAGTCGCTCGTCGCCGCATAGACCCCGGTGGTCACCGGCACGGCGTGCAGGTAGGTGAACAGCGGCCGGATGGCGTAGTCGATCGCGAGCGAGTGCCGCGGCGTGCCACCGGTCGCGCCGATGAGCACGGGCAGGTCGGTGAGCGCCTGCGGGTCGATGACGTCGATGAACGACTTGAACAGGCCCGCGTAGCTCGTGGTGAAGATCGGCGTGACGGCGATGAGACCGTCGGCGGCGGCGACCGCCTCGAGTGCCGCCTCGAGCTTCGGCGGGGCGAACCCCAGCAGCAGGTGGTTGGTGATGTCGTGGGCGAGGTCGCGCAGCTCGAAGGTCTGCACCTCGACCTCGACGCCGCGCTCCTGGAGGATCTCGGCGGCATCCGCAGAGAGCCGGTCGGCGAGCTGCCGGGTCGAGCTCGGGGTCGACAGGCCCGACGAGATGACGACGATGCGCTTGGTGGTCATCGGAGGACTCCTATCGGGTTGCGGCGGGGCCGAAGGCCGAGCCGGTCTTGACGGGTGCGGGTGCGGCCTGCACGTCCTGGTAGGGCGAGGGGCCGGCGAGGTTGTCGCCGCGGTTCGCGTTCGGCGTCGCCTGGCGGGGCGCCTCGTCGCCGTACTTCGCGGCCACGAGCGCGGCGTGGGTCGGGGCATCCGGAACCTCGGCGGGGCGGTTCTTCGCGAACTCGCGCCGCAGGACGGGCACGACCTCCTCGCCGAGCAGGTCGAGCTGCTCGAGCACGGTCTTCAGCGGAAGACCGGCGTGGTCGAGCAGCCAGAGCTGGCGCTGGTAGTCGCCGACGTAGTCGCGGAAGCCGAGGGTGCGGTCGATGACCTCCTGCGGGCTGCCGACCGTGAGCGGCGTCTGCTGCGTGAAGTCCTCGAGGCTCGGGCCGTGGCCGTACACCGGCGCGTTGTCGAAGTAGGGGCGGAAGTCGCGAACCGCGTCCTGCGAGTTCTTGCGCATGAACACCTGGCCGCCGAGGCCGACGATCGCCTGTGCGGCGGTGCCGTGGCCGTGGTGCTCGAAGCGCTGGCGGTAGAGGGCGATCATGCGCTGGGTGTGCGAAGCCGGCCAGAAGATGTGATTGGCGAAGAAGCCGTCGCCGTAGGACGCGGCCTGCTCGGCGACCTCGGGGGTGCGGATGGAGCCGTGCCACACGAACGGGGGCACGCCGTCGAGCGGGCGCGGCGTCGAGGTGAAGCCCTGCAGCGGCGTGCGGAACCTGCCCTCCCAGTCGACGACGTCCTCGCGCCAGAGGCGGTGCAGGAGCTCGTAGTTCTCCATCGCGAGCGGCAGGCCCTGGCGGATGTCCTTGCCGAACCAGGGGTAGACGGGGCCGGTGTTGCCACGGCCGAGCATGACGTCGGCGCGACCGCCCGAAACGTGCTGGAGCATTGCGAAGTCCTCGGCGATCTTCACCGGGTCGTTCGTGGTGATGAGGGTCGTCGCGGTCGAGAGCTGCAGGGTCGAGGTCTGGCCGGCGATGTACGCGAGGGTCGTCGTCGGCGAGGACGACCAGAACGGCGGGTTGTGGTGCTCGCCCAGCGCGAAGACGTCGAGCCCGACCTCCTCGGCGTGCTTGGCGATGGTCAGCGTGGCCTGGATGCGCTCGGCCTCAGTCGGGGTTCGACCGGTCGTCGGGTCCTGTGTGATGTCGCTGACGGTGAAGATTCCGAACTGCATCTCGCCCTCCTGGGCTCCTCGTCCTACTTCATGCGTTTGCATGCAATGGGTGGAACGGACGGTGTCGCCGAACTATTCCCGACGCGGGCGGGCCAGTTCGAGCACCTGCCCGGCGGCCTCGGCGAGGGCGATGCCGTACCCCCTGCCGTGCCCCGCCGCGTGCACGGCGAGCGGATGCAACTGGTGCACCGGCACCCGGTCGCGCCAGCCGCGACGCAGGGGCAGCGCGCGATCGTAGGCCGCGAGCACGTCGTCGAGGAACGGGCAGCCGAAGAGCGCGAGCATGGCGAGATCCGTCTCGCGGTGGCCGCCGTGCGCGGCCGGGTCGATGAGCACGACGCCGTCGGGCGACCACAGCACGTTGCCGTTCCACAGGTCGCCGTGGATGCGGGCGGGCGGCTCGTCGTCGTCGAACGCACCCGTCGCGATGACGTCGGCCGCCCGCCGCACGAGCACGGCCTCCGACGCTGTCGTGTTCCCGACCTCCTCGGCGATCGCCAGGTAGGGCAGGACCCGGTCGCGCGCGTAGAAGGCGCCCCAGGTGCGTTCGTCCGCCTCGGGCAGGTGACGGCGACCGATGAACAGCGGGCCGCGCCATCCGTCGGGCCCGGCGCCGAAGGCCCCGGCGCCCGCCGCGTGCGTTCGCGCGAGCGACGCGCCGAACGCCGCAGCCGCGGATGACGTCGGGCGGGCATCGGGGATCCGCTCGAGCTCGATGCGCCCCTGGGAGACGGACACGACCGCGGCGGTGCGCACGCCGCCGGCCGACGCCAGCCACGCGAGCCCGGCGGCTTCCGCCTCGAAGAAACCCTCGGGGGCATCCGCTCGTGCCTTGACGATGGTGTCCACCCGCCAAGTGTGCCCGACGAGCGCGCCGCGGGCACGCGGTGGCACGCGAAGGGCGGGGGCGCCATCGGGCACCCCCGCCCCTCACGACCGCGTCGACTCAGTCGGCGTCGTCGTGCCCGTGACCGTGGTCGGGCGCGAGCCCGCCACCGCCGGGGAGGTTGACCGTGCCCTCGGGCCCGGCCGGAGCCGGGAACGCGAAGTTGCCCGGGACCTTCTTGCCGACCACGCCGTTCACCGTCTCGGTGGAGTAGGCGTAGGTGAGCACCGCGGCGGCGATCGCGTCGGAGTTGACGTCGAGCGCATCGAGCGCGAGGTTGTCGATGTCATCGCACGCGAGGTGGTAGCACGGGTCATACTGCGCACCCGCAGTGCCGCCCCAGATCGCCGCCTGCTCCTCGGTCTTCGGGACCTCGGCGCCCGTGAACAGGCCGCCCGCCGGGATGCCGTTCTGGATGAACGCCTGGTAGTCGCTGCGACCGCTGAACTCGGCGTCGTCGTAGGGGACGCCGGCCCACGTGTAGTAGCTCTCGAACAGGTCCTCGATCTGCACCGAACCCTCGGGCACGACGACCGGAGCCGGCCAGCCGGACTCGTCGCCGTCGTACACCATGAAGATGTAGTTGGGCGAGGCCACCATGTCGAAGTTCAGGTAGAGGGCGACCTCGTCGAGGGTTCCGGCCGCGACCTGGTCGGCGACATAGGCCCGCGAGCCGAGCAGCCCGCTCTCCTCAGCACCCCACCACGCGAAGCGGATCGTGTTCTCGGGCTTCAGCTTCGAGATCTGCTGGGCGATCTCGAGCAGGGCCGAGGAGCCGCTGCCGTTGTCGTTGATGCCGGGGCCCGCGAGCACCGAGTCGAGGTGCGCGCCGGCCATCACGACGTTGTCGTCGTTCGTGCCGGGGAGCTCCGCGATCACGTTGACCTGCGGACGGGACTCGGGCGAGTCGACCACGATGTGCGCGGTCGATCCGGCCTGCGCGAGCGCTGCGCCGTCGGCGAAGCTCGCACCCACGACGGGGATGCTCAGCGGCGTCTGGTTGATGCCGAAGAGCGTGCCCGTGACGAGGCCGGAACGGAGCTCCGTGTTGCCCTGGTTGAAGATGATGACCGCCTCGGCTCCGGCGGTCTGGGCATTGATCGCCTTGACGCCGAACTCGCAGGTGCCGCGCTGGATGAGCGCGATGTCGTTGGTGCCCGACCAGTCGATCCCGGCGAAGTCCGCGGCCTCGCAGCCGCTGGTGACCGGGTCGCGCGGCGGAGCGAGCACGATGTCGACGGGGATCACGTTCCCGGTGACCTCGCCGTACCCGGTTCCCGTGAAGGTGCCGGAGTCGTACTCCGCCATGACCGGCGTGAGCTGTTCGAGCACGGGCGGCGGCACGAAGGTGAAGTCGAACTCGTCGAGCTCCACGCTCCAGCCCGCGGCCTCGAGGGTGTCGACCACGTACTCGACGCTCTGGGTGTAGCCCTCGGTGCCCGCCGCGCGGGTGCCGCCGTTGGCATCCGCGATGGCCTGGAGGGCCTGTTCATGCTCGAGGACGCCGTCGACGGTGACGCATCCGAGGAGCTTGTCGTACGTGTTGTTCGTTCGGTTGTCGCAGCCCTGCGACGCGGGCGCCGCCATGGCGGCCCCCGCCGGTACGAGCACGAGCCCGGCGGCGGTCGCGGTCGCGATCGCCAACGTCCTGGCGCGTCTGGAAAGTGTGGCAGATGGGTACATCGTCTTCCCTTCCGTATGGGTGGCATCGGTCGACACCCATTTGGGGGCAGAGCCTATGCGCTGGCTGTGCGCGTGGGGAAGCCCCCAGTGCGACATCCGCGACCGGAACGCACGAATCGTGCGCCACCGCGTTGCCTCGTGGCTAGACTCGCCGTTGATGGGCACCATCTCGGTCATCATTCCGAGCCTGAACGACGCGGGCTTCCTCTCGGCGTGCCTCGACGCCCTCGCGCGGCAGGCGCGCCCCGCCGACGAGGTCATCGTCGTCGACAACGGCTCCACGGATGCCACGGTCGAGGTCGCACGGGCCGCGGGTGCGCGGGTGGTGACCCAGCCCGTGCACGGCATCTGGCCCGCGACGGCGGCGGGCTTCGACGCGGCATCCGGCGACGTGCTCGCCCGCCTCGACGCCGACTCCGTCCCCGGCCCCGGGTGGCTCGCCGAGGTGGAGCGGCGGATGTCGCTGCCCGACCGGCCGACGGTGGTGACCGGCACCGGCGTGTTCTACGGCGGCACCGGCCCCCGACGGTGGATCGCCCGCAACCTGTACATCGGCGGCTATTTCGTCGTCATCGGGGCGCTGCTCGGCCATCCGCCCGTGTACGGGTCGAACTACGCCATGCGCGCCGACGCCTGGCTCGAGCTCCGTGACCTCGTGCATCGCGACCGGGCCGATGTGCACGACGACCTCGACCTCGCGTGGTGGCTCCGCCCTGGCATGACGGTCGTGCACGACCGGGCGCTCGTGGTGGGCGTCTCTGCCCGCCCGTTCGACAGCCTCCCCGAGATCTCGCGGCGGGTGCGCATGGCCTTCCACACGCTCGGTGTGGAGTGGCGGGCATGGCCGCCGATGCGGCGCCGGATCGAGCGCCGTCGCGCGCGTCCGGTCGCCTCGGACGCCGCGTCGGGAACGATGCTCGCCGAGGTCGCCGACGTGAACCCCGAGGGCGACGCGCCGCTGGCGGCCTGAACCGGAACGCGCCTTCGGCCTTCGGGACCCGCCAGCCCTACGGCGTGACGCCGGCCTCCTCGAAGAGGGCCGTCATGTCGCGCACGAGCTGGTGGGGGGCCGTCTCGCACGGGCTGTGGCCGGTGAGGTACACGGCGAAGCGCGCGCCGATCGACCTGGCGAACCGCTCGTGGAGCTCGCGCGGCCAGAGGTCGTGCTCCCCGACGGCGACGAGCTTCGGCACGGGCGAGGCGGCCAGTCGGACCCGCAGGTCGGGGGTGCGCATCATGAGGCCGATGATGTCGTCGACGCTCTCGCGGCGGGTCAGGGCGAACCGCTCGCGCACGAAGGCCAGCCGCTGCGGCGGCACCCGGTTGAGGTTGTTCCGGATGCCCCAGAGCATGAGCGCCGCGCCCTGGCGGGGCGTGGTGATCGCGCTGATCGCTCCGATGCGCTTCACGCCGCGGAACGCCTGGCCCGGTTCGGGCGGTGCGCTCAGCAGGGTGAGGCTCGCGAAGCGGTCGGGACGCGCGAGCAGGGCCAACTCGGCGAGGGTCGCCGCGAAGCTGTAGCCGAGCACGTGCGCGCGTCCGGCGCCGTCATCGAGCACGGCGAGGAGATCGTCGAGGAACAGCCGCTCGTCGTACCGGGTGCGCGGCGGCTGGAGGTTCCAGGGTCCAGCCGCCCAGGACTCGTACTGCCCCGCCAGGTCGTACGACTCGACCCGGTATCCCGCCGCGGCGAACAGCGGCATCATCAGCACGAAGTCCTCTTTCGACCCCGTTGCACCGGGCACCAGCACGATGCGCGGCCCGTCCGCCGGTCCGAGCGCCACGCGCGCGAGTGCGCCGCTCGGCGCCGCGAAGCT
>NZ_WJSP02000182.1 GCF_009720255.1 Agromyces humi
CGCCATTGTCGANGATCTTGTGATCGCGGCCGTTGCCCTGTGCTTCGACCACGAAGCTCTTCCCATTCGCCGTGTACGTGGCGACCGACTTGTACACGCTTGCGAAGCCCACGATGGCGTTGATCAGCATGCCGGTGGCCATGAACTGCCGGGTGTCCTCGGCGGACATGCCGGCCTCGTCGCGGAGGAACCGCCAGATGTCGCTGAAGCCCGCCCGCGCGACGCGGCCGATCTCGGGCTCGCCGCCGAGCGCGGTCGAGTTGGCGATGACGGGAAGCATGCCGCGCTCGGCGAGGAGGCCCGTGTAGGCGGTGCCCATGCGTTCGGAGCGACCCTCGAGGTCGCCCGGCATGGCCGCACGGAAGACCTCGATCAGGCGCGCGTAGGCGCGCTCGATCACGGCGATGAACAGCTTCTCCTTCGTGCCGAACAGCCGCACCACATAGGGCTGGCTGACGCCGGCGGCGCGGGCGACCTCGTCGGTGGTGGTGCCGACGTACGTCTTCGCCCCGAAGACCGCGGTCGCCGCCTCGAGGATGAGCTCGCGCCGGTCTGCGGCCTTCATCCGCGGGGCGGGCGCGACATCTTCGATCGTCATGCTTGACATGTTATCAGTCGATTACTACTGTCCAAGTAATCATTCGATAACAACCAAGGAGCGCCGCCGTGTCATCCGTCACCGAAGTCGCCGCCGCACCGTCCGCCAGGGGCGCCGGCCGTCGCCCGAGCCCGCTCTGGCTCGTGCTCATCGCCACCGCACTGCCCATGTTCATGGCCACCCTCGACAACCTGGTCATGACCAACGCCCTGCCCGTGCTGCACGCCGAGTTCGGGGCATCCGTCGAGGAGCTGCAGTGGTTCATGAACGCCTACACCCTGGCGTTCGCGAGCACGATCCTCATGGCCGTGGCCCTCGGCGACCGGTTCGGTCGGCGAACGCTCTTCCTGATCGGCATCGTCGTGTTCACGCTCAGCTCGGCGTTCGCCGCATTGGCCGCCGATCCCGGGCAGCTCATCGCGGCCCGCGCACTGCAGGGCTTCGGCGCCGCGGCGATCATGCCGCTCTCGCTCACGCTGCTCGTCGGTTCGGTGTCGCTCGCGCGGCGTCCGCTCGCCATCGGGATCTGGGGCGGCGTCGCCGGCCTCGGCGTCGCCACCGGGCCGCTGATCGGCGGAGCCATCCTCGAGGGCTGGGCCTGGCAGGCCATCTTCTGGATCAACGTGCCCGTCGGCGTCGTGTCCATCGGCCTCGCCCTGCTCGCGCTGCCGAACAGCTTCGGTGCCCGGCTCCGCGCCGACATCGTGGGGCTCGTGCTCTCGGGCCTCGGCCTGCTCGCACTCGTCTTCGGCATCGTGCGCGGCAACCCGGCCGGATGGGACAGCTTCGAGGTGATGGGCAGCCTCGTCGCGGGCGGCGTCCTGCTCGTGGCCTTCGTGCTCTGGGAATGGCGGGCGAAGGCTCCGCTGCTGCCGCTGCGGCTCTTCCGCGACCGCAGCTTCAGCGTGGCCAACGTCGTCGGCTTCGGCTTCAGCTTCGCGGCGTTCGGCTCGATCTTCATCCTGATCCAGTTCCTGCAGGTCGTGCAGGGCGCGACCCCGCTCGAGGCGGCGCTGCAGACCTCGCCCTGGACGCTCGCCCCCATGATCGTCGCCCCCATCGCGGGACTGATCGCCCCGCGTGTCGGCACGCGCACGCTGATCGTGACCGGCCTGCTCGCCCTCGGCGTCGCGCTGTTCTGGTTGTCGGGCCTGCTCGAGGCCGACATCGCCTACGCCACCTACGTGCCGCCGTTCATGATCGCCGGCATCGGCATGGCGCTCGTGTTCGCCCCCTCGGCGACCGCGGTGCTCGCCACCATGGCGCCCGACGACCACGCGAAGGCGAGCGGCACGAACTCGATGCTCCGCGAGGTCGGCGTGGCGCTCGGCATCGCGGTGTCGACCGCCGTGTTCACCGGTGCGGGCGGCGAGCTGAACCCGGCCGAGTACGCGGTCGGTGCACAGCCCGCGGTGCTCGTGGCGGCGGCGGTGCTCGGCGTGACGGCACTCGTGGCGCTGCTGCTCCCCTCGGGGCGGGCCGTGAAGGGCGGGACCGCGATGGTGGCCTCCGAAGCCGCACCGACCGCAGCGTCGGTCGAACCGACCGTCGAGCCGGCCGTCTCGGTATCCGCGAGCTGAGCCCGCGGCATCCGCTCACAGGCGAAGGCCCCGTGCTGCTCGATCGAGCGGGACGGGGCCTTCCGTGCGTGGGCGGCTAGGCGTTCGCCAGCACGCCCGAGAGGAAGAAGAAGCCGAAGATGAAGCCCAGGATGATCGAGACGAGGCCGATGATGATCGCGGCGTTGGCGAATCCAGTGCCCCGCTCACCGCGCTTCTTGGCCTGGTTGAGGCCGATGAAGCCGAGGATGACCGCGACGATGTTGAACCCCAGGAGGGAGATCACGAACGCGACGATCGAGAGGACGTTCCACTTGTCGGACGACGGGGCGTATTGCTGCGGAGGCGGAGCGTAGTCGGACATGAAGGCCCTCACTGTCGATGGCGGTCGCTGACCTGCATCGTGACAGCACGACCGTGGGGTGTCAACGACCCAGGTCGGGGCGCCGTCGCATCCCGACCGCCGTCGTCCGCACACGACGGAGCCCCGGTCGCCGAGCGGCGCCGGGGCTCCAGGTCGTACGACGACTAGTTGACCGTGACGTTCGGGTTCGCCGCGATCACCGCGACGAAGACGATCCAGAAGATGATGCCGATCACGATCGACACGAAGCCCAGGACGATCGCCCAGATCGCGAGCCCGCGACCCCGCTCGCCGGTCTTCTTGATCTGGTTGAGGCCGATGAAGCCCAGGATGATCGAGATCACGCTGAAGCCGAAGAAGACGATGATGAAGGCGATGATGGAGAGGATGTTCCACTTCTCAGCCGGTGCCGGAGCGGGCGACGGCTGAGCGGGGACGGGTGCGGGTGCAGGTGCAGGTGCTGAGTCAGTCATGTGAGCGTTCCTCGGTGTCTTGGTGGACGAATGGCCTTCCGCATACTGGCAGCAGCGAGCCGACCGCGTCAACGACCCAGAACGGGCGCCTCGTCATGCGGCGTCACCCATATCCCGGAGGGGTCACCGCATCGCGCGGTACGCGGCCCGTTCGGCGGGGCTGAGGTGCTCGGTCGCGTACGAGAGCATCGTGCGCGGCATCCGCGGCGCGTGTTCGTCGAGGAATCCGGTGAGCAGGTCCCGGTCGACGCGCTTGCCGACCTCGCGCAGCATCCAGCCGACCGCCTTGTTCATCAGGTCCTCGCGGTCGTCGAGCAGGCCGGCCGCGAGCCGCAGGGTGGGGACCGCATCGCCCGCCCTGATGTCGGCGAAGGTCGCGATCACCGCGACCCGGCGCTCCCACAGCGAAGCGGATGCCGCGAGCCGGCCGAGGAGCGACGCGTCCGCGATCCCGTCCCTCACCATCTCGCCCACGAGCACCTCGGCCGTGCTGTCGACGAGGTCCCAGTTGTTCACCCGGCCGGCGCGCACGGCGGCGAGGTAGGCGCGATGGAGCGCGAGACGGCCCTCGTCGTCGCGGGTGCGCGGGCGGCGGGCGAGCTCGGCCTGCCGCACCATGACGAGGAGGGCCGCGAGCCGGTGCTCGTGCACGGGACTCTCGAGGAGCGCGACGGCCTCGGCGAGCGGCATCCGCTCGAACCGCTTCACGATCGCCCGGGTAACCGGCACTCGGACACCTGCGAACACGTCGCCCTCGCCGTACTCGCCCGGGCCGGTCTTGAAGAAGCGGCGCAGGAACGCGGCGTCGTCGGGGTCGCCTGCCGCGTCGATGGCGGCGGCGAGCGCCGCGGCGGTCGATTCGGGCGCGTGGTCGTGCACGAGGGAACTCTAGACGCGGGCCTCGTCGGCTCGCGAGGGGACGACGAGGCGGGTGCGGGGCCGGGTTCGGCCTCGCACCCGCCGGGGGCGCAGGGATCGCGCTCATTCGGTGCCGTCGTGCAGCGGCGAGAGGTCGTCGTCGACGGTGACGGGCTGCGAATGCAGTTCGCGGCGTGCGTCGTCCGAGAAGCCGGGCGTGACGCCGGCCTCGGACTGCGAGTGCAGCTCACGTCGCGCATCGGCGGAGAACGCCCGGGCGGCGTCGGCCTGGGAGGCCTGCTCGATCGCGCGCTCGATGCGGTCGGCGACGACGGGAGCCACGGCCAGGTCGCCCCGCTCGACGACGTGGCCCCGGGCGAGCGCGAGTGCAGCGGTCTGGGCCGGACGGAGGTCGTCGCGGACCTGGCCGCCCGGGGCGGCCATGCCTGCCGAGCCGCTCGTGAGGACCATCAGTGATGCGGCGACGATGAGCACCGGGGCCGCCGTGCGTGTGCGCATGGCTTCATTCCTTTCGGGTTTCGGGTTCCCACCTGTTCGGGGGGTGATCTGAAGCTACGAATCCCGCCGTTCCGCGGGATCCGGGTCGGCACCCTCCCGGGTGTCGGAATTTCCCTGAGCATCCCTCAGTACAGGACGGCCGAACCGGCTCCGAATGGACGACGCACACCCTGAGTGGGCACGATCGGCACGCTCCTGCGCGGCGCGGCGAAGACCACCGCGAAATCTTGCGTCGACGCACGAAAGCGGCGCGGGCCTGCAACACATCGCGAGAAGGCTGCGTCTAGCCTTGAGTGGGCGGCCGATCGGCCGCCATCACATCGCAGTCGCGACCACGCCCGGGAACGGAGGTTCACATGTCGAACATCACGATCGACGCCATCATCGGCGAACCCGAGGTCCTCGAGGACGAGGTCACGCCCGCCGACCTGGCCCTCGCCCACGATGCCGAGACCGACCCGGCCTGGCTGCGCCTCAAGGAGTCGGCCACGCGGCTGCAGTCCCTCCAGGTGAAGGACGGCTCGGTGCCCGAGGAGGGCGACCGCCCCGAGGCATCCGCCCTCGTCGACGCGATCGTCGAGTCGATCGAGGCACTGGCGCCGCGGTTCCCGCACGAGGCCTCCTACCTCGCGGCATCCGTCGCCGACTTCCGTCGGTGGCAGGCCGAGGGCTTCGGAGTCCCCGACTTCCTCGACTCGCTCGTGGAGTTCCAGCCGCAGCGGCACCGCATCGACGGCATCCGGCACCTCGTGGTGTTCCCCATGGTCACGCAGAACGGCTCGCCCGACCGACACGTCGAGGCCCTCCTCGTCGAGACGATCTGGCCCGAGTTCATCGCCGCCCTCGAGGCAGGCGACTACTCGAACAAGCTGTTCGTGAGCCTGCGGCTCGTCGACTTCACGCCGGGCTACGACACGAACTCGGCGGTGCTGTTCCCAGAGACGGTCGCGATGCGCGAGATCCCGCCCTTCACGTGGGGCGCGATCTTCCAGGACCGCGAGGCGGCGCGCTACCGCAGGGTCGTGCGTGCGGCATCCGAGATCACGAAGCTCGAGCTGCCCGCCGACGCGGCGGCGCTGCTCGACGACCAGGAGCTCGCCGAGCGCACGTTCGTGATGTGGGACATCATCCACGACCGCACGCACATGCGCGGCGACCTGCCGTTCGACCCGTTCATGATCAAGCAGCGCATGCCGTTCTTCCTCTACTCGCTCGAGGAGCTGCGGTGCGACCTCACCGCGTTCCGCGAGTCGGTGAAGATCGAGCGGCAGCTGCGGGCACGGTCGACGGATGCCGCAGCGCAGCCGCTCTCGGACGTCGAATCGCAGCTGCTCGAGCACGCCAAGCTCGTGCAGTACGCGGTGATCTTCGACCGTATCTTCCGGTTCGCGATCACGGGTTCGCGGGTGCGCAACTACGACGGGCTCGGCGGCCAACTCCTCTTCGCGTGGCTGCACCAGAAGCACGTGCTGGAGTGGACGGATGTCTCGCTCAGCTTCGATTGGGACGCCGTGCCCGACGCCGTGGTGGAGCTCGGCGACGCGATCGACGAGCTCTACTGGAAGTCGATCGACCGCCCGAAGACCGCGCACTGGCTTGCGGCCTACGAGCTGGTGACGAGCGTCGTGACGCCGAATCCGGCCTCCGTCTGGGCGCAGGGCCTGCCGCGCGAGGTGCTCGCCGGTGCGCCGAAGGGGTACACCGACCTGGTGATGGACGACGAGTTCCCGCTGTCGATGTTCTACGAGGCGCTCGACAAGAAGATGAAGCCGGTCATCGAGTCGACGGTGGGCATCACCGCGACGTCGGAGCGCTGACCATGACGGTCGCCGGCCGGACGGTGCTCATCGCGGGTGCGACGAGCGCGTCCGGCCAGGCGGTCGCCCGCGCGCTCGTCGACGCGGGCGCCCGCGTGGTGGTCGTGGGCAGCGACCAGGGCCGCCTCGACGCCCTCGTCGCGGAGGTTCCCGGAGTGGTGGGCGAGCTCGCCGACCTCACCGACGGCGACGACGTGCTCGAGCTCGCGATGCGCGTGCACGCGCGGGTCGGCGACCTCGACGGCGTGGTGCACCTCGTGGGCGGGTGGCGCGGTGGCGGCGGCATCCTCGGGCAGTCCGAGGAGGACTACCGCGTGCTCGAGCGGTCGTTCACGGCCCTGCGGTACGTGAGCCGCGCCTTCTGGACCGACCTCGTCGACTCGCCGGCCGGCCGCATCGCGATCGTCTCGTCGACGACGGTCGCGGCGCCGTCGGCGGGGAGCGCCAACTACACGGCGGTCAAGGCGGCGAGCGAGTCCTGGATGCAGGCGCTCGCCCAGGGCTTCGCGAAGTCACCCGATGCCGCGGCCGCGGCCGTGACCTTCCGGGTGCGGTCGCTCGCGGGGCTCGAGGGTGTGCTCGCCGACGCCGTGGTCGCCCTGTGGGACGCGGAAGCGGATGCCGCGACGCTCAACGGCTCGGTGACGGAGCTCGTCGCGCCGGCCTGACCCCGTCGGCTCGCACCGTCAGTTCGTGCCGTCAGTTCGCACCGTCAGTTCGTGCCGCCGGTGACGTGCACGGCGTAGCCCCAGCAGCCGGCGTCCTCCCAGCGATAGTCGTCGCCGGTGCCCGAGTCACCGTCGAGGGCGAGCTCCCACGCGGCGTACTCCTCGGGCGTGAGGTCGGCCGGCATGGCCGGGAAGCGGTTGGACGCGTCGGGTGGAGGGTTCCACCACTTCCAGTCGAGGTACTCCTGTCCGGCGTCGGCCATGCAGTCGCGGACGATCTGCTGGAAGGAGAGCCAGGCCTCCTTCTCGGCGTCGGTGGGCTGGGCGGTGCCCGGGGTGGGTGCGGGTGCCGGTCCGCCGGGCGCCTCGGGCTGCCCCGAGCAGCATTGTGGGAAGCCATTCGACGCGGTGTGTCGCGACGTCGGCCGCGGCGAGAACTGCCAGTCCGATCACGACGATGAGCAGCGCGGTGTACGGGATGACGATCACAGGTTGATCTG